>CAZYKN010000272.1:0-3345 GCA_964648135.1 uncultured Flavobacteriaceae bacterium | reverse complement strand
CTAATTGTTGTTCAATAGGTAAAATACTCGTATTTAAAGTTTTTAATTCCTCAATTATTGGAATTAATTTTCCTTTTAGAATATTATATCCATCACGTTGTTTTTGGCTTATTGCCGATGAAGATGAATTGTGTAAATAAATAATTCGGTTTAACCTACTATTGATACTCATTGGAGCAGGTTGCGCTTCTTCGTAACTCGCTTTTGGTTTTTCACCATTTAACTTCCATTTTATTTCTTGGAGTTGTTTGGTGATTTTAACTAGTTTTTTAGACACATTTTCTGCTGTATTTGGTGTTCTTAAAGCCGATAATCTTAAGGCATTTACTTTTTTGTTTAATTCGTTAAAAACGGAATTTGTTCCCCAAGTAATTCGTGCTAATTCAACTAACTTATTGTAGTATTCTTTTTGTGCAACTTCATCTTTTACGGTAAATATGGCATTGTTTAATCGTTTAACGGTAAAGGCTTGTTTAGCTACTAATGGTGCAGTTTCATTGTTAAAAATCATATCCATTTTTACGGCGTATGTTCCTGGTAGAACACGAATACCATTATTGGCTTTATCTAAAGCTTTAAATTCGTCTTGTGGAGCGATTGGGTTTTTCCATAAAGACTTTAAATTCCATGTTAAACGGTGCATTCCTTTACTTGCTGTTTTGGTGATTTTTCTAATTTCTTTTCCGTTATCATCAAAAATAGTAAACAGAAAATACGGTTTTTCCTCATTATTTTCTGCGTATAAATCTTTCGCTGAAGGAATTGGAATAACCGCTTTTGATTTAATCAATTCTTTTTCTTTTGTTCTACGTTTTTCTTGAGTAGTTTGAGGCACTTCCTTTACAAAGTAAGTAAACGTTGCTCCATATTCAGGATTTTTAGCAAAATAAGGCATTGATCCAAAACCATAACCACCTCTATTTCTTGGTGTGTATAACAAAGCATCTTTTATAGGAAATATTTTTGCTTTTTGCGAATCTAAATCTTTTACGTTTCGCAACGGACTGTAATCATCTAAAATAAAAATTCCTCTACCAAAACTGGCTAAAACCAAGTCGCTTTCTCGTTCTTGAATGACCATATCACGAATGGCAATGGTTGGAATTCCGTTTTTTAACTGATGCCATTTTTCTCCTCCATTATCTGAGTAAAAAATCCCAAATTCAGTTCCTACAAACAATAAATTAGGATTTTTAAAATCTTGTTCAATGGTATGAACCGTTCCGTTTTTTGGTAAATTAGCACTAATATTTCTCCAAGTTTGTCCTTTATCGGTACTTTTTAAAATGTAAGGTGTAAAATCATCTCGTTTACGATTATCAAAACTTGCAAATACGGTGTTTTCATCAAATTTAGACGGACAAATATCACTCACATACGTATATTCTGGAACGGTTGAGAAATACGTGGTTTTTTGCCAATTTTTACTGTCTTGAGTCATTTGAATTACACCATCATCTGTACCAACATACACTAAATTCTCTTTTACAGGTGATTCTGCTAAAGAAACTGCCATTCCAAATAATGAAGTCGATACATTTTTTGCCACAGCATCAACGCTCCAGTATCTATCCATTACTGCCCATTTATCACGAGGTAATTGTCTGGTAATATCTTCTGAAATTACTTGCCAAGTATCGCCTTGGTCATCGGATTTAAAAACTTTATTTGCAGCAATATATAATCGTTTATTGTTGTGTTTACTTAAAATAAAAGGCGTATTCCAATTCCATTTATAGGTATCTTCATTTTTACGTGGCAAAGGTTTAATAGATATTTTTTCACCAGAAGTTTTATCGTATCTATACAAGTTTCCGTATTGATATTCAGAATACACAATATTAGGATTTGTAGGATCAATAGCTTGCCAATAACCATCACCACCAAGAGTAACTGTCCATTCGCACTTAGAAATACCATCTGTAAAAGTGGTTCTTGATGGTCCACCAAAACTATTATTATCTTGTGTTCCTCCATAAACATTGTAAAACGGATAATCATTATCAACTGCTACACGATAAAATTGTGTTACAGGCAAATTGGTTTTGTGGATGTAATTTTTTCCGTTGTCAAAACTTTCATAAACACCACCATCTCCACCAATAAAAAAGTGATTGGTATTTGATGGATCAATCCAAATAGCATGATCATCTACATGACGTTTATTTTCGCCAATTAATGTCCATGTTTTTCCTCCATCATGTGAAACTTTAGAGCGTGTTTCGGTAGCATAAATGGTATTTACATCGGTTGGTGAGCAAACAATCTCACCATAATATTGACCACTAGTATTGTAATCACTCATTTTTTCCCATGATTCTCCTTGATCAGTAGAACGGAAAAAACCGCCTTTTCCCATTGCTGCTTCAACCATTGCATAAATATAATTGTGATTTACAGGTGAAAGAGCAATGCCAATTCCTCCTTTATCCACACTCGGAGTTCCTTTGGTTAGTTTACGCCACGTTTTTCCAGCATCGGTAGATTTCCAAATAGCACTTTCTGGACCACCACCAATTCTAATATGTACGTGTCGTCTTCTTTGCTCTGATGTTGCATACATTACATCAGGATTTTTAGTATCTATAACTACATTATTAACACCAGTATATTTACTTATATTTAAAATTTTAGTCCACGTTTTTCCACCATCTTCGGTTTTATATAAACCACGGTCTGTACTATCACCCCAAACCGAACCTTCTGCAGCAACAAAAACCACATTACTATCACGAGGATCAATAGCAATCATACCAATTTGACGAGAATTTTTTAAGCCCATGTTTTTCCATGACTTTCCACCATCAACCGATTTATAGATACCATCACCATAACTCACAGAACGCTGGTGATTATTTTCTCCAGTTCCAGCCCAAAGTACATTGCTATTGTTTGGATCCATTTTTAAACAACCAATAGAATACGAACCTTGTTTATCAAAAATTGGCTTAAAAGTTGTTCCATTATTGGCAGTTTTCCAAATATGTCCACCAGCAAAAGACACGTAGTATTCACTATGGTTTTTAGGATTTACAGCAAAGTCTGATACTCGTCCAGAAGCAAAAGCAGGACCAATATTTCTAAATTTTAAAGACACGTTGGAATTGTCTTTTTTGTCTTTATCTTTCTCTTGTGAAAAAGTGTTTATACTTATAAATAGTAATACAAATAATAAGGATTTAAAAATTTTCATTGGAATGGATTTAATTTGCATCAAAATTACGTTATTTTTATAAAAATACACTCCTATACATTATTAAAATGCTTTAATTTTCATCATAACTGATAGTATCACTTGGAGTGATACTATCAATTTAAAAAGTGAGGGTTTCACTTAGAGTGAAG
>CAZYKN010000271.1:0-3360 GCA_964648135.1 uncultured Flavobacteriaceae bacterium | reverse complement strand
AACCTAAAAAGGCATAACTCATAGTAATTACAGCAACGTGAACCATTAACCAATATGATTTTAATACAGGCACTAAATTAGACATTTGAGGGCTCATTAAACTTCCATGTGCAATTCCCAATAAAAAACCAGCAAACAAAACAGCTGCAGCTATAATAAATTTGCTTTGCTTTCTGGAAAACATCAAACCAGCAAAAACCATTATACTAGCAATAAATACAGTTGCTTCGTAACCATTACTCCAAGGTGCATGGTCAGAAATATACCATCGTAAACCTAAACCAAAAATATGAAAGACTAAAGCTATACTTGTTAAGAAAACAAAAAAGGACAACAACTTTTTAACCCATTTAATTTGAGGTTTAAAGAGGTTAACAAATACCAAAATAAGTAAAATTAATCCTAGATTAAAATAAACTATTAACAATCTAAAAAATATATTATAATGATTGTATTTAATTTCTAAATCAATTTTTTTATCTGAAATCATTGCAGAAGACCCAATATTTTTTTGATATTTTGAAATGATCGATAGAAAATCATCTGCATCTTTATAATCATTAGTTTCTATCGCTTTAGCTAAAGAAGCTAAATATAATTTATGCATTTTTAAAATCATAGTATCTTGATTTACAAATGCCTCTTTATCTTTACCTGAATACCATTTTTTATCTCCTTTTTTAGGATATATTTTAAGTAAATTACCATCTAATATACTGTACCAAATATTTACTTTTTCGTCTAAGTTAATAATCTCGTTATCTGAGGCATCTCTATCAATTTTTTTTCTCCTTCCAGATTCTGAAGCTAAATGTTCTAAATAATAACTGCCATTTTTAAAGAAATTAATCATTTTACTATGGTTTTCTTTAAAACCTAAGTCTGTATTTATTTTAGAACCCAATCTTTCTGTAAATGCTTTAATTATAGGTTCGTTTGCCCATAAAGTTGGATTTACTTGAGCAGAGAGTACAACTTGTTCTGCGGTTAACCCTTTATAAACATCTTTTCCGTAAATTTTTCTAAGAGATTGTAATGCGTAGGTATTCATTGGCTCCATCCTTTCAAAACCTTGAATAATTAAATGCCCAAATTTTGCAGCATGTTCTTTACTAACACAAAACTTTTGTAGCTCTTTTGGAGATAACTCTTTTACAGGATGATTTTGAGCTTGACCAAACAAGGTAAAACTCAATATTAAAATGAATAAAGCAGCTCTTTTTTTAGATAATTTTTCTAATTTTTTAGAGATATTTTGAAAGTGAGTTCCTTTCCAAAACAAAGAAAAGAACATTCCTATTGACATTAAGAAATAACCAATATATGAGATTAAAGTTCCCCAATAATCATGGTTTACCGATAGTACAGTTCCTTTTTCATCAGGATCAAAAGAAGATTGAAATAATCGAAATCCTTTATAATCTAAAACATTATTCATAAAAATACGATAATCAAAAGTTTTATCTTTGTCTATTACAGTTACTTCACTTGCATAAGAAGAAGGTGTTTGAATTCCTGGATATCTTTCCAATTGAAAATCACGTAATTTTACAGAAAAAGGTGTTTTTATTTCTTTAGAACCATAAGAAATATAAAAGTTTAATCCGTTTAAAGTTACAAATTTAGGCTTACTAATTGCTCCTTTAGCACCTTTAACAGTTATTAATTTTTCTTCATTACCTGAAGAAACTTTTAAGGTTAAAGCATCATAAGGAAATTTTGGTTGTTCTTTTTTAGATGCTGTTAAATAAGTGAGCGTTCCCTTTTTTATTTCTTTTATTACAAAACGTAAATTTCCAAAAGTGTATAATTTTTTAATTTGCAAAGCACTTAATGAATCTTTTTTCACCTCATGGAATTGCCTTGTTTTCATTTCCATATAATTTCCATCTAAAACAGGTTTTAAATAAATATTTCCATTTTTATTTATAATATTCATTCCTCCTTCAATAGGATTATTAAAGGTGAAAAGCATATTTTGGATATTTTTAGTTTCTCCTTCAGCTAAAAAAATATCATTTCTTGAACCAGAACTAGACTCTACAATATGAATATATTTCTTACCTTGATTCTTTTTTTGGATAACTTCTTTTGCTTTATAAACATAATCCATCAGTTCAACTTTAAAAGGAATTTGATTTTTTTCTATTCCACCAAATAGCCGTTTGATGTTTGTTGTGAATTGATCAAATTTACCATTAGATTTTTTTACCGCTCCAAAACCTGCTTTTAATTGATAATTATTTCTCCCTATTTGCCCAAACAGAACAGGTTGGCTATATGTTGCCATTCCTTTATTATCATCTACTCTTACTGTAATATATGTTTTATCAGAATAAATAGTATTAGAAACTTTACCTTCTCTAATTGGCATTACTCCTTCAAAACCAAAATATCTTGAAGTAAATGAACCCAAAAGAATAATTACAAAAGCAATATGAAACAAAAATACAGGCCATTTTTCTTTTCTGTACAATCTGTATCTAAAAACATTTCCAATAAAATTAATGGTTAAAATAAACATTAATAACTCAAACCATTTGGTATTGTAAATTAAGGATTTTGCAGTTGGTGTTCCATAATCATTTTCAATAAATGTAGCCACAGCCATAGCAATTGCATAGGCTAAAATAGCAACTGACATTAAGCGTGTACTGAATAGAAAACTGAATATATTTTTATTCTTCATTGTAGTAATATTATTGAATGCAAAAATACTTCTTTTTATTCAACAAAAATAAAATTAACACTTTTTATAATTCTTTGAATAAAAGTGTTTTATATCTTTTTATTTTTTAAAAATTCCATACCTTTACAACGAATTTAATATCGAGTTCTATTTCAAAATGCGCTAAATAAATTTGAAATATTTTTTTGTTTTATAATCTTCAAATTTAAGGCATAGCAATGGCTATGGTTTAAATTTTAAGTGCAGTAAAACGGAAAAAGATAAATAATTTATAGCGTATTTTGATGTTGAATTGGTATAAACCATTTATTATGAAAAAATTAGTCGCTTATTTATTAATTGTATTAGGTATTGCAATGATTTATATTGGAGGTTTTGCTGCTCCAAAATTTATGTTACCACCTGTAATAACAGGAATTGGTTTTTTTGCTATTGCAGCGGTTTATTTACAGGAGAAATAGGTTTTTAAAACTAACTCACACCGTGACTCAAAGTTACGGTGTGAGTGGTTGTGCAATAGTCAGGGCTTCACTTGGAGTGAAACCCTGACTGTTGGATTAAAAGGCTGACTGTTTGGATGAAACCTTGACTGTCTCTTGTTTTGATTTCTAAATTGAAAATATTCATACTATGACTTTGAGTCATAGTATGCGTAATTAGTAAAAAATTGC
>CAZYKN010000270.1:1363-3372 GCA_964648135.1 uncultured Flavobacteriaceae bacterium | reverse complement strand
GTTTGGTGTCTTTGCGCCTTTGCGTCTTTGCGAGAAAAAGAGGGTGAATAGTTACTACATTTTAAAAAAAATAATTTCTATTGCTACTAAATAAGTTTGTTTATCTTTGAAAATTCTTTAAAATGATTTGGAATACTTATTGTTATAAAATATATATGAAAAAAATAGTTTTTATTTTATTGTTTTTAATCACCACATTTGCTAAAGCACAAAATGTGCAATTAGCGTATGATTATTTTAGAAAAGGCGAATACCAAAAAGCAGCATCAGTTTATGAAGAATTACATCTAAAAAATAAAAATAATCGTTCTTATTTTAGTCAGTTGTTGCGATGCTATCAGCAATTAAATGACTATTCTAAGGTAGAAGAATTAGTTTTAGAACAACAAAAACAATTTCCTAGACAATCGTATTTATTAGTAGAACTTGGTTATAATTACCAAATACAAAATCAAAAAGAAAAAGCAATTCCTTTGTATGATAAGGCACTAAAAACAGTGGAAGGTAAACCTTCATCAGCGTATTTAACAGGAAGAGCTTTTCAAGATCATAATTTATTAGATTACGCATTGCGTACATATCAAAAAGCAATGGAACTCAAGCCAAAGCTAAATTTTAATTTATATATAGCCAACATCTATGGTGAAAAAGGAGAAATTGGCAAAATGTTCAATTCATTTTTAGATATGATTGAGGCAAATCCCAATTATTTAAGTACTATTGAACGCTATGTTGCCAAGTTTATCACAGATGACAATCAGAATGAAAACAATATTCTATTTAGAAAATCCATTTTAAAACGCCTACAAAATAACCCAAATGATTCGTGGAATAAATTACTCTCTTGGTTGTATATGCAACAAAAAGATTACGGCAAAGCTTTAACCCAAGAAAAAGCCATTTATAAACGAAATGGGAGCAACTTAAATACTATTTTTAACATTGCTGCTATTAGTTTTGAAGATAGAAATTACCAAACTGCAAAAGATGCCTATATTTTTGTAATTGAATACGCAGAGCAAACAATGGACGTGCTTGAAGCTGAAAATAAATTATTAAAAGTAGAATCTTTTACGGCTAAAACCGAAGATGATTTTAATACAATAGAAAATAAATACCAAGCCTTATTATCCGATTACGGTACAGGTTCAACCACTGTAAACACACAAATTAATTATGCGGATTTTCTTGTCTTTAAAAGAAATAAACCAAATAAAGCTATTGAAATATTAAGAAAAGCTGAAAAAGTTGCCAATTCACGGTATTTATTAGGTGCTATAAAAGTAAAATTGGCTGATGTTTTGGTTTTTACCGATAAATTTAACCAAGCACTCATAACTTACACGCAAGTTCAAACGGATTTAAGAGGTAGTGATATAGCGCAAACGGCACGACTAAAAGTCGCAAAAACATCATATTATAAAGGTGATTTTGATTGGGCAAAAGTACAACTGAAAGTGCTAAAAGCTGCTACTTCAAAACTTATTTCAAACGATGCGTTAAAACTGAATTTATTAATTGGTGATAATATTGCAGGAGATACCATTAGAACAGCACTTAAAAAGTATGCTAAAGCTGATTTATTGGCCTTTCAAAACAAAACACAAGCAGCAATTGATACGTTAAATGTAGTCTTAAAAGATTTTAAAGGACATGCAGTTGAAGATGAAGCTTTATATTTTCAAGCACAATTATTTCAAAAACAACAAAAATATGAATTTGCAGAGCATAATTACCAAAAAATAATTCAGCTTAAAAAAGACGGAATTCTAGCAGATGATGCCTATTATGAATTAGGGCAATTGTATGAAACCACATTAAACGATAAAGAAAAAGCCAAAGAAATGTATGAAAAGATTATCTTTGACTATGCAAACAGTATCTTTTTAGTAGATGCAAGAAAAAGATTTAGAAAATTACGAGGCGATAAATTAGAAGAATAAATTATCCCATCTTCCGTCTTTCTTAAGGGAAGAAACTGATTGGTGAAATAAAATAAGACCAAAGAC
>CAZYKN010000270.1:0-1263 GCA_964648135.1 uncultured Flavobacteriaceae bacterium | reverse complement strand
ATGTACATATACAACGTAACCATAAATATAGAAGATTCTGTTCACGATGAATGGGTAAATTGGATTCAAAAAGAACACATACCTCAAATGCTTGCCACAGGTAAGTTTACCAAAGCAAAAATGACAAGAGTTATTATTGAAGAAGAAATGGGAGGAACAACCTATTCCATTCAATACACAACCGATAGCAAAGAAACTTTAGAGCAATACTACAAAGAAGATGCAGATAAATTACGAAGCGAAAGCAAACGCTTTGCTGGTAAATTTGTGGCTTTTAGAACAGAATTAGAAGTGGTTTTTGAAGAAAGAGTTTTTAATAAACAATAGGAAATGTTGAATTTTGAGTGATAAATTTTGAATTGGTTGTATTAGATTGTGTTTCATAAGTTTAGATACTTAATCAAATTGAGTCTAAATTTTTTATCAATGAGAAAACGAATACATTATGATATTATTGATAGGATTACCTTTAAACTTGCAGTATAACAAATAGAAAAAAATACTTTTAATGACCGTAAAAGCAAAAAAACATTTAGGACAACACTTTTTAAAAGATGAAACCATCGCTAAAAAAATAGCAGATAGCCTCATTGGTGATTCATATAAAGAGGTCTTAGAAATTGGTCCAGGAATGGGAGTATTAACCAAATATTTGTTGGCAAATAAAAAATTCACGACTTCTGTTATTGAGATTGATAGCGAGTCGGTTGCTTATTTACAGAATAATTTTATTCATTTGTCTAGTCGTATTTTTCAAAAAGACTTTTTAAAAGTGGATTTACAATCATTGTATTCAAAAAAACAATTTGCTATTATTGGCAATTTTCCTTACAATATTTCTACTCAAATTGTCTTTAAAACTTTAGAAAATAGAAATTTTATCCCTGAATTTTCTGGAATGTTTCAAAAAGAAGTTGCTGAGCGAATTGCAGAAAAAGCAGGTTCAAAAAAATACGGAATTCTATCGGTTTTAACCCAAGCTTTTTATGATGTGGAATATCTATTTACTGTTCCTCCAACAGTGTTTAATCCTCCTCCAAAAGTTGATTCTGGTGTTATTCGTTTAACACGAAAAGAAAATTATTCACTTCCAGTAAATGAAAAACTTTTTTTTAGCGTAGTGAAAACGGCATTCAATCAACGTAGAAAAATGTTGAGAGGCAGTTTAAAGCAGTTTAATTTAACTGATGAGTTAAAACAAAGTGAATTCTTTACCAAAAGACCAGAACAATTGTCTGTTGAAGAGTTTATTGAATTGACAAA
>CAZYKN010000269.1:0-3377 GCA_964648135.1 uncultured Flavobacteriaceae bacterium | reverse complement strand
CTGATAGAAGAGCTTTGGTAAATACTCCCAACATCTAGCCTAATTCCCATTCCTGCTGCGCTTCTGTATGTAGTTATGGTTCCGTAATCTGGTGTAAAATTATTTTCAGGATCTTCAGTTGTTATTCTACATTGAATAGCGTAACCGTGTGCTTCTATACTTTTTTGGTCATAGATTTTAATTTGTTTGTCTGTTAATTTATAACCACCAGCAACAAATATTTGTGTTTTAACAATATCAACACCAGTAACCATTTCGGTAACGGTATGTTCTACTTGAATTCTTGGATTGACTTCAATAAAGTAAATGCTATCATCTTCATCTACTAAAAACTCTACTGTACCAACATTGTTAAAATTCACCTCTTTGGCAATTGCAATAGCATATTGGTATAATTTTTCTTTAATTTCTTCTTTTAAATTAAACGAAGGAGCCATTTCAACCACTTTCTGATATCTTCTTTGTACAGAGCAATCTCTTTCTAACAGATGGCGAACATTTCCAAAGTTATCGGCTACCAATTGAATTTCAATATGTTTAGGATTTTCTACATATTTCTCTAAAAATACCGTTCCGTTACCAAAAGCGTTTAAAGATTCATTGATAGATGATTCAAACTGATTTTCTAAATCTTCTTGATTTCTAAGAATACGCATTCCTCGTCCTCCACCACCATGAGCAGCTTTTAACATTAAAGGGTAACCAATAGTATTGGCTTCTTGAATGGCAATTTTTAATGAAGTAAGTTCTTGCTGACTACTTTTTATAATAGGTACATTACATGAAGTTGCTATTTTTTTTGCTTTAATTTTATCTCCTAAAGCATCCATCACTTCTGGATTTGGACCGATAAAAATAATGTTGTTATCAGCACATTTTCTTGCAAATTCTGAATTTTCAGATAAAAAACCATAACCAGGATGAATGGCATCAATATTTTTAGCAACAGCAAGTTTTACTATTTCATCAATATCTAAATATGGTTTTAATGGCGAATCATTTGCTCCAATTTGGTAGGATTCATCTGCTTTGTATCTGTGAGCAGAATATCTGTCCTCATAAGTGTAAACAGCAATAGTTTCAACATTAATTTCTGTACAGGCTCTAAATATTCTAATGGCAATTTCGCCTCTGTTTGCTACTAATATTCTTTTTATTTTCATGAGTGATTTTTTAAAGTTTTGTTAGGTGTATTTTTCAACTTTTTACTTGAGAGATATTGCTTTTACAGAGTTAAAGATACCATTTTCTTTTTTTGTGAATGTAATCTAAGTTACAAACACTATTTTTTACATAAAAAAAAGCCCAAATTTTAAATTTGGACTTTTATATTTTGAAAGTTTATATTTAATAAACGTTTTGTTTTCCAAATTTAACACATAATAAATAGTAGAACATTGCTCTGTATTTGTTACGGTTAGATTTACCCATTTGTTCACAAACTTCTTGAATAGCAGTGTCTAATTTAGCATCATCTTTTAAACCTAATTTTTTAATTAAGTAGTTTTTCTTAACTGTTTCTAATTCTGAAGCTTGACCACAAGCAACAGAAGCGGCATCTTTATTATAGATAGAAGGTCCACAACCAATAGTTACTTTAGTAAGTAAGTCCATATCTGCAGTAACTCCTGCTTTTTCTTTTAATTCTTTTGCATATAATGCGATTAAATCATCTCTTTTACTCATAATTTTTTTCTTTTAAATTGTTAATAATAATGTGTTTGTATTTAATGTTCCAAAGTTAGTAAAAAATAATGAGTTATAAACATTTTTTTATAAACAATTTATTAACCTTTTAAATAGCTGAAATATTCTTTAAGAACAGGGTCGTTTTTGTCTTTTGGCGTGAATATTTCTAGTACTTTGGCTTTAGTACTTTTATTAAAAAAAGCATGAAGTTGTTTATTAAGTTCTTCAATATTTGTCGCTTTTTTATAATTTAAACCGTGCATTAAGCATACATTTTTTGCGTTTAACTGATGAGGAGTTTCAAAATAATTTAGTGCATTGCTTGATTGTGGTCCTGGAATAAATCTAAAAATTCCTCCTCCAGAATTATTGATGATTATAATTCTTAAATCAGGTTTTATATAGTTGTTCCAAAAAGCATTGCTGTCGTAAAAAAAGCTAATATCACCTGTAATAAAAAGTGTTTTTTGTTTTGATGCGTAAGATGCTCCAATAGCCGTTGAGGTGCTTCCATCAATACCGCTTGTTCCTCTGTTACAAAATATATGATGACTTTTATCTGTGTTGAATAATTGAGAATATCTTATAATAGAACTGTTAGAAAACTGAATTTGGTATTTTTTTGGAATGGCTTTTATGAGTGTGTCAAAAACTTTTAAATCAGAAAATGGAATATTTTTTAAATAATCTTCTTGTAATAAGTTTCTTTGTTTTTGTAATGCTAAATAATAATCTTGATAACTACTTTTTTGCTCTTTAGTTAAAAAGAAAAACTGACTAAAAAATAATTCAATAGAAATTTTAAAATGATGTGATAAACAATGATAAGTATCTAAACTTGTTTTTTGATCAATATGCCAATGGTGTTTGGGTTGGTAGGTTCTTAAAAATTGTTTTATTTTTTTAGAAACAACCATACCTCCAAAAGTGAGGAGTATTTCGGGTTTTAGGTCTTCTTTTTCTTTTTCAGATAAAGGACTAATGAGTTTATCAATTCCGTTAATTAAATTTTTGTGATAAATATTTGATGTGGTTTCGGTTAAAACCAATACACTTGGATCTTGAATAAGTTTGTTGATTTGTGTTTGCAATAATTCAGATGGATAGTTTACACCAATAAGCACCATCTTTTTTTTAGAATTATTCCAAAGTGTGGCAAATTTGCTCAATTTATCTACATCAAGTGGTTTTTCGGTTAAAATATTTTGTGGAAGATTGGGTTGGATACTCGGAAAATCAATTCCGTTAAGGGTAGTTTCATACAAAGGTTCATTAAAAGGAATGTTGATATGAATAGGTCCTTTTTGAGAAATAGCCTTCTCAAAAGCCTTGTTTACAATATTAAAATTTTGTTTGGTGTAATTGTTTTTAAGAGTGTTTTCTTGTAAATCAACAGACATTAAAATGTGATTTTTAAACACGTTTTTTTGATTAATTGTTTGTCCATCGCCAATATTTAATAGGTGTTTTGGTCTGTCTGCGGAGAGAATTATCAGCGGAATATTGCTAAAATACGCCTCAGCAATAGCAGGATAATAATTAAGCAATGCAGAACCAGAAGTGCAAACTAAACCAACAGGTTTTTGGGTTTGTTGCGCAATACCTAAAGCGAAAAAAGCAGCAGAACGCTCATCAACAATACTTAAAGCATTTATTTTTTTGTTGTTATGAAATCCAATAATTAAAGG
>CAZYKN010000268.1:0-3413 GCA_964648135.1 uncultured Flavobacteriaceae bacterium | reverse complement strand
CCATTGCAGGAGAAAATCTATTTACCCGAAAAGACTATTTAAACCATTTTAAAAAAATAGCGCAAGCAACCGCAAGTAGAGATTTAAAATGGGCAGTAGAACAAAAAATAGTAGTTAAATTTGGCGAGAATAGATTAACTAAATACAGGTACAAAGTGTAATTTATTTAAGATTTTAGTTTCTATTTGGTTTTTTATAAAAACTACTTCATATTTTTATTTTTAAAACAAAAAAAGAAATGCCATTTTACGGCATCTCTTATAAAGCCTTTAATTACCTCAATGCTCCAACTTTGAAACCTTTTTGTTGTGGTTTTGCTTGGCGTGTGGTGTTTATAATGACCTGGAAAAGTAGAAAAATTTACAGTTTTACTCTTTCCAAAAAAATTATAAATAAAATCTAAAGATTTATAAATAGAAAAAATAGACATTGCATTAACTACTATTTCCTTTCTTGTAATTTGATATTTAATTTTTATTCTAATTGAATTATAATAAATGTCTATTTTTTTTATATTTTTTAAAAAATACTCTTCTTTTTTGTTATTACGCTTAACAATTATTCGCTCTGTCGTAAATAAACTCCAATTATCAAATTCCAACACATCTAAAATTAAATATAATTCTGGATCAATTATTTCTATACTTGATAATTGGAATATTAAATCATCATCATAAATAGATTTTCCAGCACTACGTTTCATTTTTTTAGAAATCAATTTTGCTTCTAAACGAAAATCTTTATTCATCTTTAATTAGTTTGGTTGCTTGAAACCCCTGCTGCCGCACGATTGCATCATGTGGATATAGTTCACTAACTCTCTTTTACAACAACCATATTATCAATCATACTATTTTATCTAGAGCAATCTACCGCAGAGCTATACTTATAATCTTCGGCTCTAAATACTAACCCTTCTGCAACCGTATTGTTAAATTTATGGTTTCTACTCAAAAATCAAAATTAAGAATATTTTTGGTATTAACTGTTTTTATTAATGGTAGTACCTCACGATGCAACCTTGCGATAGTGGGCTAACGTGGTTTTTTATTTTTTATATCCAATTTTTGTTCTTGGTTTCTCTTTCTTTTCGATTAATTCATCTAAATAATTAAAAACTAATTCAATATTTTTACTATGATTAGATAACTTCTTTTTGATTTCTTCAATTTCTAATTTTACGCTTAAATTATCGGTTAACATTACACGCAGTTTTGTAAAAATTCGCATAATTTTGATATTCATTTCGATTGCTTTCTTACTGTTTAATACACTTGATAACATCAAGACACCATGCTCCGTAAACACATATGGTAATTTTCTACGTCCTCCCCAACTTGACATCGCATTTTGAGATTTCAAAGTTTTCCATTCGATTTTTGTCAATTGAAACATAAAATCTTCTGGAAACCTTTCAAAATTTCGCTTGACTTGCTGATTTAAAACTCTAGTTTCTACTTCATAAAGTTCTGCTAAATCACTATCTAACATTACTTTTTGATTTCTTATATAGTAAATTTTACTAATTACTACTTCATCTGGTATGGTTAATTTATCACTCATAAATGTTGGTTGTTTTACAAATATACAACTTGATATCACAATCTGTGATATCAAGTTTACTTATTTTAAAGGATGATAATAAATTAATAGTTTCGTGCAAACCTTCCAGATCATCTTGTTAGTATTTTTCGATGGAACTTATAAAGCGATTCCCTGCAAAATATTGTGTTTTTCTTATTGTATTGTGCTAACCAATTGATGATGAAACTTGTTCTAATTTACATCATATTTTTGCTTTCCAGTTTTCCATAACCTTCTAATAAAATTAAATGTCCAATATACTCAGGAAAATTAATCAAAAATCTTTTGTTTTTAATTCAAATAGATTTTTTTTTTCAGATAACAAAACATACATATATCCTGTAATTTTATTATTATTTTCTGTAAATTCAATAAATTTGGCTGCATATGAGATATTTGCCCCTTCATTGTGAATAGTTACTTTCAAACGATTCAAAAAATATTTTTTATAATTACAACCATATTGATTATAAAAAAGTTAAATTTATATTAATTGTTTTGCTAATTATCATGGTTTTACTGGTCTTTCCTCTATTTATTCATAACAAACTTTAAATAGTTACTTTAATTTCTAAAACCACGCTAAACATTAAACCTAAAATTCATCATATCGCCATCTTGAACGATGTACTCCTTCCCTTCTACTCTCATTTTACCTGCTTCTTTAACAAATTTTTCTCCTCCTAAAGCAACAAAATCTTCATATTTTATTACTTCTGCACGAATAAAGCCTTTTTCAAAATCGGTATGGATTACTCCTGCTGCTTGTGGAGCAGTATCACCAATATGTATTGTCCACGCTCTTACTTCTTTAACTCCAGCAGTAAAATAGGTTTGTAAATTGAGTAATTTATATGCAGCACGAATTAATTTTGCTGATCCTGCTTCATCTAATCCTATATCTTCTAAAAATAATTGTCTCTCTTCGTAATCTTCTAGCTCATTAATATCTGCTTCTGTTCCAACAGCCAAAATAAGAATTTCAGCATCTTCCTCTTTTGTAGCCTCTTTAACAGCTTCAACATAAGCATTTCCGCTTACGGCAGATTTATCATCAACATTACAAACATATAAAGTTGGTTTATCTGTTAATAATTGCAAAGGTTTTATAAATTCTTCTCGTTCTTTTTCAGTTAATTCTATGGCTCTAACCGAAATAGCTCCTTCTAAACCTTCCTTTACTTTAGTTAAAACCTCTAATTCTTTTTGAGCAGATTTATCACCTGTTCTGGCTGCTTTTTTTGTTTTTTCTAGCTTTTTTTCAACCGTTTCTAAATCTTTTAATTGCAATTCAAAATCGATTATTTCTTTATCTCTTACAGGATCTACGGTGGTTTCTACATGTACAATATTATCATTATCAAAGCAACGCAATACGTGAATAATGGCATCAGTTTCTCTAATATTGGCTAAAAATTTATTTCCGAGACCTTCACCTTTACTTGCGCCTTTTACCAAACCTGCAATATCAACAATCTCAACAACAGCAGGTTGCACACGTTCTGGATTAACAATTTCTGACAGTTTTTCTAATCGTTCATCTGGCACGTTTACTACACCTACATTTGGTTCAATAGTACAAAACGGAAAGTTTGCACTTTGCGCCTTTGCATTAGATAAACAATTAAATAAAGTCGATTTTCCTACATTTGGTAATCCTACAATTCCAGCTTTCATGTGTTTTAATCTTTTGTTTTGAAGTTTTTCTAAGCTTACTTATTGATGCCTAAGCATTCTAAAGATAAAGCATAAATAAACGCTAATTATATTTTTAAAAGTGCAAAGATAAACGAATAATATTTCTATGAAAGTTTGTGATTGTAAAGTTT
>CAZYKN010000267.1:0-3415 GCA_964648135.1 uncultured Flavobacteriaceae bacterium | reverse complement strand
AAGGCACTTACCTTTCAATTTATCACTAAACTTTGTACAAAGATACAAACTTTAAATTAAGCAAAAAACCTGCAAATTACGTTTACATTTTGTTAGGGCAAGTTTGTTTTGCGTCTTTTTTCCATTTTCTCGTCTATAATAAACAAAACAGTTAATTTTGCAATAATGGACAAAGAAATATTATATATTTGGAATGATTTAAACGAAAGGTTAATTAATTTCATCAACCAGAAAGTTAAAGACAAAGATGTTGCGAAAGATATTAGTCAGGATGTTTTTATTAAAGTTTTTTCCAAATTAGATACCTTAAAAAATAAGGATAAAATTATTCCTTGGATTTACCAAATAACAAGAAATGAGATAAATACTTATTTTAGAAAACAAACCTTTAATCAAGACATTGAAGTGGTAGATAAATCTGATTTTTTGGAAGAGAATTTAACAGCAGAGTTTTCAAGGTGTATTCAACCTATGATAAATACATTGCCGTTAAAGTATCAAGAAGCCATTAGAATGACCGAAATTGAAGGCGATTCTCAAAAGGAATTAGCAAAAAAATACAATATTTCATATTCAGGTGCAAAATCAAGAGTACAAAGAGGTAGAGAAATGCTCAAATCTCTTTTACAACAATGCTGTACCGTCTCTACAGATAAATACGGAAACATTACTGACTACAAACAAAATAATTGTAACAATCCTTGTAAATAATTTTTTGCGTCTTTTTTAAATTTCACCATCTATAAGGTGAATTTAAAAAATAAGAAAGATGAAAAATTTACCAGTAGCAATTATAGGGGCAGGACCTGTTGGGCTTGCAGCAGCAGCACATTTATTAAAAAACAATCAAAAATTTATACTTTTTGAAGCAGAAAAATCTGTTGGTGCAAATATTTTAACTTGGGGACACGTAAAGGTTTTCTCTCCTTGGGAATATAATATCGACAAAATATCAGAAGCGTTACTTGTTGAAAATGGAATAGAAATACCTAATAAAAAAGATGTTCCTTTGGGTAATGAATTAGTCAACAATTATTTGAAACCTTTATCTGAAATAGTTGCAATTAAACAAAATCTACACTTAAATACAAAAGTGCTTTCGATAGGTAGAAAGGGATTGGATAAAATGAAAAATGCCAATCGTGATAAGTTACCATTTTCAATACAAGTAAAAGAAAACGGTAATTTTAAAATCTATGAAGCAAAAGCAGTTATTGATGCTTCAGGAACTTGGCAAAATCCTAATCCTGTAGGTTCAGGTGGTGTTTTTGCTATTGGTGAAAAAGAAAATAGTAATCATTTTTTCTACGGAATGCCTGATGTAAATGGAGAATTAATTGAAAGGTATGCAAACAAATATGTACTTGTAGTTGGTGGCGGACATTCTGCTATAGGAACTGTTTTAGCATTGAGTGAAGTGCAAGAAAAATATCCAAAAACACAAATTCATTGGTTGTTAAGAAAGAAAAATGTAAGTGATGTTTACGGTGGTCAAGAAGCAGACGGATTTAAATCAAGAGGCGAATTAGGTATTCGAATTGAAAAGTTGGTTAATTCCGATAATATTAAAATTCATACACCTGTTTTTATTCATCAATTTGAAAAGTCGCAAGAGAAACTTACAGTAAAAGGTACTAAAAACAATCAAGAATATGTTTTAAATAATGTTGATGAAATAATTAGCAATACAGGAACTCGACCAGATTTTAGTTTTCTGAGAGAAGTGCGTTTTGATGCTGATGCTTCTGTAGAAAGTGTGCCTGAATTAGCAGATTTAATTGACCCAAACATCCATAGTTGTGGTACAGTTAGACCGCACGGAGAAGCAGAATTAAGACAAAGGGAAAAGGATTTTTACATTGTTGGAATGAAAAGTTACGGAAGAGCACCTACTTTTTTAATGGCTACAGGCTACGAACAAGTTCGCTCGATTATTGCATATATGAATGGTGATTTTGAAGCAGCAAAAGACGTTCGTTTAGAATTGCCTGAAACTGGTGTTTGTAACTCAGGTATTGAAGGTGATAGTTGTTGTGGTGGAAATGGTTGTGAAGTGTCTATTGAAAATGAAGAAGTAAATACTTGTAGTACGGAAAAAAAAGAAGAAAGCACATCTTGTTGTTCGACTTCTGATGTGAAAAAAAATGATGGCTGTTGTGAACAACCTAAAGACAATTCATCCTGTTGTGATCCAACAGTAACTAAAGAAGTAAATGCTATTAAAACAGGTTGTTGTTAAATGGAAATTGACCTAAATTTAAAAAAGAATGTCACTTTAAAAGGCGTTCTTTTTTCATCTTTTGCAATGGCATTTGCAGGTCTTGGCGATGCGTTATTATATCCTGTACTACCTATCTATGGAGAAGAAATGGGTTTTTCTGTATTTTGGATTGGTGTCTTTCTTTCAATCAATAGATTTATTAGAATTCCAGGCAATTCATTAGTTGGATATTTAATTTCAAGAAAAGGGTATAAAAATGCAATGCTTGTTGCTACTTGTTTTGCTTTGCTAACTACTTTTTTTTACGGGTTTGAAATTGGTGCTTTTCTGTTTCTAATCTCTCGTGTTTTTTGGGGATTATCTTATGCTACAATGCGAATAAGTTCTTTGGCTTATGCGTCAGAAGCAAAAAAAAATGTGAATTTGATGTTTGGTTTAGTACAAAGTATTAAAACCACTGGTGCGGTTTTGGCACTTTTAGTTGGTTCGTATCTTGTAAAGATTTATAGCGTAAAAATTTCTTTTATGGTTTCAGGTAGTTTAAGTTTATTGGCAATATTTTTTGCTTTAAAACTTCCAAATCTAAAAATAGATAACACAAAATTGAAACTGAAAAAGGTATTAAATTTTTCGACTATAAACATACTTACATTTTTAACTTCCTTTATTATTGATGGCGTTTTAGTGATTACAATTAGTAAACTACTAAATAGGTATTCTTTATCCGAATTGATTATTGTTGTAAGTGGTTATTTGTTATTTAGAAAATTGTGTTCGGCTATATTATCTGCTGTTTCAGGCTGGATTTCTGATGCCTTTGGTGTTGAAAATGTGTTTAAAATATCCTTATTATTTGTTTTGGTTAGCCTTTTGTTGATTACAACAAATAATTCAGAAGTAGGAATTGCAATTGCCTTTCTTTTCAATAGTATAATTGTTGCGATGTTACCATCTATTGCACTAAAAATACATTCTAAAAACAAATTAACAACATTAACGTCTATAACTACTTGGTGGGATATTGGTGCAGCAACAGGCACTTTATTGGGTTTGTCTTTATTAGAAATAATTGGTTCGAAAATGTTATTTGGGACACTTTTTTTCCTGCTATTGATAACTGTAGTATTTTTTTTCAAAAAATATGCGTCTTTTTCAATGGCAAAGCATCTATAAGAAAATTAATATAAATATTAT
>CAZYKN010000266.1:0-3422 GCA_964648135.1 uncultured Flavobacteriaceae bacterium | reverse complement strand
AACCATTAAAAGATCACATTGAAGTTGAAGGGCATAATGACGCAATAAATTTAATTATAGATATTGTTAAACAAAAAAGACCTTTAACCGAAGTATTTATTAGAAATCTTCATGAAATTTTATTGAAACAACCTTATTATGTTAATGCAATTACTTCAGACGGAAAACCAACAAAAAAATTAATACTTATTGGAAATTACAAGAAAACGCCAAACCATGTAAAAACAACAACTGGAGAGATTTTTAGATTTGCAACTGTTGAAGAAACTCCTTCTAAGATGTTTGATTTGTTAAATTGGTATCATAATAAAATTAAATCACAGCAAATTTCACCCATTTTAATTGCATCTGAATTTCATTACAAATTTATAAGAATTCACCCTTTTGATGATGGTAATGGCAGGTTAGCTAGAATATTAATGAACTTTATTTTGATGCAATTTCATTATCCTCCTGTAATTATAAAAACTGAAGATAAAGAGAGATACTATACCGTTTTACGCCTTGCAGATGCAGGAAACATTCACCCTTTTATTGAATACATAACTTCCAATCTAATACAATCTTTAAAGTTAATGATTAAAGGTGCTAAAGGTGAAAATATTGAAGAACCAGATGATGTAGAAAAAGAAGTAACTTTATTAGAACAAAAATTAAATTCTGTTTCTAAACCACTTAAACAAAAGATTTATACCAAAAAAAACATAAATAACTTGAATGAATTATTTAAACAATTTATAATCAAAATTAATGCTTTTGATAAACTCTACAAAAAAACAGCAATTGATTTTTCTATTGATGGAGTTTCTTATAAGCAATTGCAAAATTTAACAGAAAACAAACAATATAAGGAAGTTAGATTAAAAAAAACGTATGGATTATTAAATAATAAAAAGATTAAATTGAATAGTTTTATTTCATCAATTCGTGTAGTTTTTAAGGAATATGAATATTTTGTTTATTTGAATGAAAAAAAGGAATTTTCAAAATATTACGATGAACCTTTAACTAAAAACAACATTGATTTATTGATAAACAAAGAAACAAAAAGACACTCTTCATTTCTAAAAAATTTGATAGAAAAGTTTAATAGTCCATCTTAATTTTTTCTAAAACCTTTAAAATTTCATCACGAATTAAATCATAATTCTTAAAAATTATAAAATGTGACCCTTTATCAATGGTAAAATAGCTTACCAAACTATCATTCACCTTAGATTTTAGATAATTCATGTTTTTGTAAGGTACTAAACCATCATCATTTCCATGAAAATAACTGATGTGTGCTTTTATTTTAAACCAATTCTTTTCTATTTTTTTGAGTTCGTTGGCATGTGCTAGTTTTTCATCTTCAGCAACTTGAAACGCTTTTGGAGCAATCCATCGTGTAGCTTTCCATTTAGCAAAATTTCCAAACCAAAAATATTTTTCGTCTTTTGGTGATAGCGCAGGAGCAATCATTACCAAATGGTCAATTTTTGGATTATCCATTGCCATTTTGGCAATTATTGGACCACCATAAGACCAAGCAACCAAAACAATTTTTGTTTGTTCATACTTTTTAGCAATATAAGCAATCATTTGTGCTTGTTTTTTAATAGAAACTTCCGCAATTCCAAAATTGGAATAGCCATAACCTAGTCTATCCACACTCACTAAATTGGCTTTTTTTTGAAATGTTGTGTCTTGTAAATGTTTGTAAAAATTATCTGAAGAACCTGGCGCACCATGAACAAAAATAATAGTAGGAAGTAATTTATTAAACGGTTTGTCTGCAATATAACGTATCGGTTTTCCTTTAAAAGTATCATGATAAATTTGAGGTGTTTGTCCGTTTTTTTTAAAAGTTCTCATCACTTTTTTATCACTCATTCGCATCGTCATACATGAATTTGCGAAAGCTAACAAGATAATAGTTAGTACTAAAAATTGAACTTTTTTCTTTTTGTAAAATTTATTTTTGCTTTTATTCATAGGATAAATATAATTTTTATTCATCAATAAATAATAAAAAAATCAATTTCTTTCTGCTCATTTAAAAATGCAATAGGTATATTTGTAACAAATCATTCAAATAAATGAAAAAATATTTAAAAATTTTAGGTTTAGTTCTTTTAGGAATTGTTGTGTATTTATATTTTACTTTATATCCTAAATTTGTATTAGTAAGCGGATTTTCAGCAAAAAGTGTCGCATCACATTATTTTTTAGCAGGTAGAAGTCAGCAATTTACTGAAAAAACAGATAACGATATTAAATCGATGGATTTGGCTTCCACCAAATTAGATAAAACCAATAAAACGGTGTCTTCCTCTGTTTTTTGGTTAAAAAAGAGAACTGCAATGTATTCTAATGGTTTAGGAGCTATTTTATTACCAGAAGGAAAAACTACTTTGCCAAAAACCTTATTAAAACCAAACCGAAATAAAACATCTAAAGCATTGCCTTTTCCTTATGGAAATTTACCTCAAAAAGATACTGTTTTCGGAAATATTGATTATAAAATCTTAGATCAAGCGCTTACAAAAGCATTTACAGAGAATACCAATATTAAAAAAACACGATCGATTTTAGTAATTTATAAAGATCATATTGTAGCTGAAAAATATAAAAATGGATTTGATAAAAATTCGCTTTTTTTAGGATGGTCAATGGCTAAAAGTATCACCTCTACGGTTCTTGGTGCGTTAGAAATGAAAGGTGTTGTAAATTTAGATGAAAATAACCTGTTTCCTGAATGGCAAAATGATGATAGAAAAGAGATAACACTTCGTAATTTATTAAATATGAATTCTGGTTTAGCTTGGGAAGAAAATTACACTAAAATTTGCGATGTAACCGAAATGCTTTTTGAAGATGCAGACATGAGCCAAAAACAGAAAAACAAAAAACTGATTGGTAAACCTAATGAATCGTGGAATTATTCTAGCGGAACATCTAATTTATTAAGCGGATTTATAAGAAATAAATTTAAAACCCAACAAAATTATTTAGATTTTTGGTATGGTGAATTTATTGATAAAATTGGGATGCACTCTATGCTTATTGAACCTGATTATTCTGGTCATTATGTAGGTTCTAGCTACGCTTGGGCAACTGCAAGAGATTGGGCAAAATTTGGATTACTTTATTTACATGATGGTAATTGGAACGGAACACAAATTATTAATAAATCTTGGGTAGATTTTGTAAAGACACCAACCAATACCTCCAATGGTGATTATGGAGGTCATTTTTGGGTAAATCAAGGCTTACATTTTCCTGATGTACCAAAAACCATGTATTATGCAGATGGCTATCAAGGACAGTTTGTATTTATTTTTCCAACAAAAAATTTGGTGATTGTTAGAACAGGATTAAGTGGCGAAAAAACACATATTAATGAAATGTTAAAGGATGTTTTGAAGGCTTTTTAGTTTTTT
>CAZYKN010000265.1:1236-3444 GCA_964648135.1 uncultured Flavobacteriaceae bacterium | reverse complement strand
ATTTAATGATGTTTTTTTAAACTAATTTAGTTCATTCCCCCTTGCAACGGTCTTTCTTTTTTTATTGTTTGAGGTTATAGTGTGTAAGCAAGGTTTGAATTCTTCTAATAATTGATTAATTATACGTGTTACTTCTGTAGCTTCTTTGGAATAAACTTTTTTTATTTTAAAAAGCCACATGCTCTGTCTCATTTATGCTTAGCTCCAATAATTAAATTGTGCCTCTTAAAAATGTATATTTATTACTTTAATAGATATGTAAGACGGTTATGAAATATTTAATATATATGTTTACATCTGACAAAAATCAAGTAACTTAATAGCAAGATATTGCAAGTTCTCAATTCATCTTTTAGATGAAGCAGATAACACAATAATGTATATTGCTTAGTTGTGAGGATTTAGCACTAAAATTAGCAGATAAATCACAGATAGAAAGTTGACAAGAAGTTGAAATTTACTGACAATTAATTTTATGCAATGTTATTTTTGAAGTTTTTTATCAGTTCAATAATTTTATTTTTAATATTTTCAGCATTTTTTTTTCTTTAACATTAAGAAAAATAGAGCAGTTTGAATAGTTCTCTTTTATTACTTGAATTTAAGAAATTATACAATTGTAATATAGAATGTTTTGATTTATCATGCTATTTCATATAAATATTTCTGAAACTCAATAAACATATCTCGTATTTCGAGTGCATTTCCGCCCAACTTTTCAATTCCATCTTCTTGCGATTGAAATTTATTAGCAAGTAATATTGGTAATTTCGATTGGTCTAATTCTCCAACTCCTGTTTCTACATATTTACTCAATACAAATTCTATAAATTCCTTTTGTCTTTCGTTTAATAAGGCAAAAATGGTGGCTTTTGCTACGGCAACTCGTTCTTTTCGTGTGATTGGTTTTACTTCACTATTAAATACATATTCTAATACGTCAAAAAGGTCGCTTTTTTCGGCATCTATTAGTTTTTTTAATGTGTTTAATTCTTCCAAACCAAAACCTGCTTCTTCTAATTTTTCGAGTAATGTTTTTCTTGTTAATGGATTAGACCACAACGCTCTTAATTCGGCTTCACTTTTAAAGAAATTTGGTAATTCTCCAAACAAGTTATTTAAAAATTCTTCTGCTGATATTGGTTTTCCGTCTGCACTCCAAAAGGAAGTTGAAATCATTTTTTGAATTTCTAATTCCTTTCCGTTTCGTAGTTTAATCTTTACTTTCTTACTGCAAATACAAGGTAATTGTCCGCAAGTTTCACATTCGGTTGGTGGTTCTACTTCACAAATACAAGGACTTTCTCCGCAAACTTTACATTTTTTAGGTTCTTTTACGCAAACACAAGGACTTTGATGGCATTTCTCACAAATTTCTGGTGCTACTGACTCAACTGGTTCGCCATCCCATTCTGGGTCTGAAAAACGTTGATAGGCATCTACAAAATCATAAATGGTAAAAAACTCTTTGCCGTCAAACATTCGTGTTCCTCTTCCTACAATTTGTTTAAATTCTATTATCTGATTTACAGGACGCATCAACACTATATTTCTGATGTTTCGTGCATCTACTCCTGTAGATAATTTTTGTGAAGTGGTTAATATGGTTGGTATTAGTTTTTCATTGTCTTGAAATTGTTCTAAAAATGTTTCACCTATTTTACCATCATTGGCTGTTACACGAACACAATAATTTATATCTTTCCCCTTTGGTTTGTACTGATTTACCATATCACGCACCATTGCTGCGTGTTCTTGTGTAGCACAAAATATAATGGTTTTATCATCAATATTGGCATCATTCATAAAAGTTTGCACTCTGTAACGCTCTCTTGCTGGAATGACTATTTTTCGGTTAAAATCTTTTTCTTCATATAGTTTTCCTTCTTCAATCATTCCATCTACAACCGTATCATCATTGGTATAAATGTAATCGTCTAAAGTGGTTTTAATTCTTTTGACTTTAAAAGGCGTTAAAAAACCATCATTAATTCCTTCTTTTAAAGAATAAATATAAACTGGGTCGCCAAAATAAGCGTAGGTATCTACATTGTCTTTTCGTTTTGGTGTGGCGGTTAATCCTAACTGAACAGCAGGCGAGAAGTAGTCTAAAATTCCTCTCCAATTTCCTTCATCATTTGCTCCACCTCTGTGACATTCGTCTATGATGATAAAATCAAAATAATCTTTTGGATATTCACCAAAACG
>CAZYKN010000265.1:0-1136 GCA_964648135.1 uncultured Flavobacteriaceae bacterium | reverse complement strand
GTCATAAACGACTGAAAAATGGTGAAAAAGATACTTCCGTTGGTAGGTACTTTTCCTGTTTTGCGTATTTCTTTTGGTGAAATTCTGATTAAAGCATCTTCTGGAAATGCCGAAAACGAATTGAACGCTTGATTGGCTAATATGTTTCTATCTGCTAAAAACAATATTCTTGGTCTGCGACCTCCATCATGATTTAAATTCCATCTTGTGTAAAATAATTTCCAAGCAATTTGAAAAGCAATAGCCGTTTTTCCTGTTCCTGTGGCAAGGGTTAGTAAAATTCTGTCTTTGCCTTGTGCTACGGCTTCTAAAGTATTGCGTATGGCAATTTCTTGATAATATCTTGGTTGCCAAGTTCCTGATTTAGTTTCAAAGGGAATGCTCGAAAATTTATCTCGCCACAGTTCGACAAGCTCACTGGGCATCCCGTTTTGGACCTGCCCTGAGCCTGTCGAAGGGTAGGTTTTATCCCATAATTCTTGTGGTGATAGAAATTGGTTGACCAAACCTTCTGCACCTGTTTTCATACAGATTTGGTAAATTTCTTTTCCGTTTGCTGAATAGGTAGTTTCTAAGTTTAATTTATCTGCATATAATTTGGCTTGTGCTACACCTTCACCAACTGCCAATTCATTACTTTTTGCTTCAACAACAGCCAACTTAATACCTTTGTAAACCAAAATATAATCTGCAATTAATGGTTTGGCTCTTTTACCACCAACTTGTATGCGACCATCTGTTATTTTACAAACATTGCGTTCTCTCAATATTTTAGAACCCTCAACTTTTCCCCAACCTGCTTGAGTTAGTTGTGGGTCTATTAGTTCTGCTCTTGTTTCTGCTTCATTCATAATTTTTTAATTTTCAATTGAATGTAATGTGTCTGCAACCCAATTTTCAGGATTTTTTTTAATATAATTGGCAATATTAAAATACGATTTTTCATTTCGTATAATATGTTCCCAATAATTACGTTGCCATAATTTTCCATCAAACCGTTTCCAATTATTTGATTTTACGTTACGAATATATTCATTTGTTGTCATTGTTTTAAACCATTGCACCACACGATGTAGGGGCGAACCTACGTGTTCGCCCAATATCACAGAACGTTCGCCCAATGGTTTGGATTGTTC
>CAZYKN010000264.1:0-3444 GCA_964648135.1 uncultured Flavobacteriaceae bacterium | reverse complement strand
TAATGGTATTGTTATTAATCTAAGTTGTAAAGTTAGCGTAATTATTTGATTAATACAAAATTTATTAATAAATAAAGACAAGTTCCATTAAATTAATTTAAATACAAATTTTCATTCCAGCTTCTGCTAAAACAACCTCTTTAAAAATTGTTTCCGCTTCCTGTTTAAAAACCTCTAAATCTTTATATCTGCTAGAATAATGCCCTAAAATAAGTTGTTTTACCTTGGCTTGTTTTGCAATTTTAGCAGCGTGTTCTGCGGTGCTATGACCTGTTTTTTCACAAAGATTTTCTCTGTCTTTTAAAAAAGTAGATTCGTGATACAATAAATCTACATTTTTAATTATTGTAGTAATTTCTGGTTTGTATTGTGTGTCGCTACAAAAAGCATAACTCAAAGGTTTTGTAGGGTTAAAAGTGAGTGTTTTATTAGCGATTATTTTACCATTTTTAAGCGTGTAATCTTTACCGTTTTTAAGATTTTGATAGTCACAAATTTCAATTTCTTTATATTCACGGATAGCTTCAATGTTTAGTTTACGTTCACCTGTTTTTTCTTTAAATAAATAACCATTTGTATAAACACGATGTTTTAGAGGAATAGTGTAAACTGCTACTTTTTCATCTTCAAAAATCATTTTGCTTTCAACCGATTCTAATTCGTGAAAAAACAAATCAAAATTTACCCAAGATTTTGATAATCTGAGTTGTAAAGTAATGATTTCTTTTATTCCTTTTGGACCATAGATGTGTAGTTCTTTATCACGATTTAGCAATCCAAAGCTTGAAATTAATCCTATTAATCCAAAAAAATGATCGCCATGTAAATGTGAAATAAAAATACGAGAAATTTTTGAAAATTTAATCTTATATTTTCTAAGTTGTACTTGCGTTCCTTCACCACAATCTACCAAAAAATAGCGATTGTTGATTTCTAAAAATTGTGAAGTAGTATGCGTATTGGTTCTAGGAGTTGCAGAATGGCATCCTAAAATAGTTAAATTTATTGCCATTAGTTTATTACAAAACGTTTAGAAATAAGTTTGTCTTTTGTTTTTAATGTGTAAATATAAATACCAGTTGATAATTTATTTTTATAAAACGGAATAGTATTTTTCCCTTTTGCCAAAAGAATATTTTCTGATTTTACAATATTTCCAAGTAAATCTTGAACAATGAATTTAATATTTCCGCTTTGAGCACTGGTAAAACTAATGGTTGTTTTGTTCTTAAACGGATTTGGATATACCCTTATATCAGAAATTTCTTTCCCATGAACAGTTACTTTACCACCTTCTTGGGCAAAACCCGAAAGTGTGAAAGTAAAAAACAATAAGATGTATAAAAATTTCTTCATATTTAACAAAAGTACTATAAATAAATTAAAAATCCAAACTTCTGGTCATTTCATCCATTTCAATCATATCTATGGCTTCTTGAAAAGTTGGAACTACAATGAGCTCATCTGGAATTTCATCAATATCTATTTCTGAATATATAACAACAAAAGTCGTGCCTAACCCTACTTTTTCTTCAGAAATATTTTTAAAATTTAAAATATCAGATAATGAAAAGAGGGTTTCAGATAAATCTAAAATAATATTTTGACTTTCAAATTCCTTTATTTTTTCTGTGAATGAGTTGAAAAACAGGTTAAAATCGGACTTTTTTTCAGGTGTTACAGTAAGGTATTGCTCTTGTTTTGTAATTTTCATTTTTATTTTTTTATTTGTTGTGCTAAAAGATAAATAATTGCCATTCTTACAGCAACTCCGTTTTCAACTTGATCTAAAATAATAGATTGGTTAGAATCTGCTACTTCACTTGTAATTTCAACACCTCTATTAATTGGTCCAGGATGCATAATAACAATTTCTTTGTCAATTGCTTTAAGCATTGCAGTATTTATGCCAAAAAGTTGTGTGTATTCTCGTACAGATGGAAAATAGTTAATATCCATTCTTTCGTGTTGTACTCTCAATACATTGGCAACATCGCACCATTTTAGTGCTTTTTTAATGTCAGTTTCTACGAGTACTCCAAGACTTTTTATATGTTTAGGTATTAAGGTTAATGGTCCGCAAACCATTACTTTTGCACCTTGTAATTGTAAAGCATAAATATTAGATAATGCCACTCTTGAATGTAAAATATCACCAATAATAACTATTTTTTTACCTTTTAGTGTGCCTAATTTTTCTCTTATAGAAAACGAGTCAAGTAAAGCTTGTGATGGATGTTCATGAGCACCATCACCTGCATTAATAATTTTAGTATTGGTGTGTTTGGCTAAAAAAGCGGCTGCACCAATATTAGGATGACGCATCACTACAAGATCTACTTTCATTGCCAAAATATTGTTTACAGTATCAATTAAAGTTTCTCCTTTTTTAACAGATGATTGCGCCGATGAAAAGTTAATAACATCAGCCGAAAGGCGTTTTTCTGCCAATTCAAAAGATAATTTTGTGCGTGTACTGTTTTCAAAAAACAAATTAGCAATAGTAATATCTCTTAAAGAAGGGACTTTTTTTATGGGTCTATTAATCACTTCTTTAAAATGAGTAGCCGTTTCAAAAATAAGTTCAATATCTTGAAGTTTTAAATGTTTAATTCCTAATAAATGCGGAACGCTTAATTGTTTCATCTGTTTTTTTACTTATTTTTTACAAGATAAATCGAATCTTTTTCGTCTTTTTCTTTCCATGATACCTTTACTTTTTCTTCGTTAATAGCATCTACTTGCATGCCTAAATAATCTGGTTGAATAGGCAAACTTCTGCTAAATCGTCTGTCAATAAGTACCATTAATTCTATATTTTTTGGTCTTCCGTAAGCTTGAATTGCAGTAAGTGCTGCTCTTATACTTCTTCCAGAAAATAAAACATCATCAATAAAAACAACTTTTTTATTTTCTACAATAACAGTATTCATGTTGTTTTGGTTTGCTTGAAGAGGTTCTTCTCTTCGTCTAAAATCATCTCTGTAAAAAGTAATGTCTAGTTCTCCATAATTTACATTAGAAATCTGATATTCATTTTTTAATAATTCAATAATTCGTCTTGCAAAGAAAATACCTCTAGGCTGTATTCCAATAAGTACCGTATTAGAAAAATCAGTATGATTTTCAATTAACTGACACGCTAATCTGTGGAGTGTAATGTGTATCTCTTTAGAATTTAAAATTATTTTTTGAGACATTGTGTATAGGTTTTGACAAAACTACAAAAAAGATTTTTACTCTTTAGTTTTCTTTAAAATAAATTACAATTTTGTGTAACTATTCACCCTTCTTTTTCTCGCAAAGACTCAAAGGTACAAATACCAACAAGTTATAAGTAAAAAACTTAAAAATTAGTTATTACCAAACTATGATAGAATGATAATATTCTCTAAATCAAAATTATACCAATTCTATTTCAAAATGCGCTAAATAAATTTGAAA
>CAZYKN010000263.1:0-3454 GCA_964648135.1 uncultured Flavobacteriaceae bacterium | reverse complement strand
AAAAAATAGTTTTAACTATAAATACACTAATTCTCATAATTCTTATTAAATTTGTAATTCTATGTTACTTATTTATACACCTAAAATAACCACGCGTTTAACCTATGTTTTTAAGCAATTTTTTACTAGAATTTTGCTCATTGATATTCAATTTACTACAGAAGTAAATGAATTTGTTGCTCATAACGGAGCTAAAATCACTTATGCAAAACAACCACTTGGAACAGAATTTTTTATTCAAAGTAAAGACTTGTTATTTCAGCAAGGTGTAAGTGATATAGAAATTAAATTATTTGAATGGGAAAATACCAAATGCTTTTTTAAAGTAAGCGACAAATCTGTAATACCTTTTGATGTTTTTGCTGCAAGTTTTTATTTATTAAGCAGATATGAAGAATATTTACCTCATGTAAAAGACCAGCACGAACGATTTCCTGCGGAAGAGAGCTTAGCTTATAATAACGGTTTTTTAGACAAACCACTCGTTGATATTTGGGCTTATAAATTACTCGATTTATTACAAGAGCGTTTCCCAGATTTTGAAATCAAACCAAAAGAATTTCAATTTATTTCTACTATTGATGTTGATTGTGCTTACAGATTTAAACACAAAGGTATTATTAGAAATTCAGGCGCATTTTTAAAAGACTTATTCTCATTAAAATTTAAGAATTTTTGGTTTCGGTTTTTAGTTTTGGCAAAATTTAAACCTGATCCGTTTGATACCTTTGAATGGCTTTTAAAAATGAAAAAAAGACATCAATTAGATATGATTTTCTTCTTTTTAGTAAGCGAATATACTACGTATGATAAAAATATTTCTGTTAATAATCCGCATTTTATTTCTTTAATTAAAGGAATAGCAGATTATGTGCCTGTTGGATTGCATCCATCATACTTTACCATGCGAAATGAGGCAAAATTAAAAAAAGAAAAAAAACGATTAGAGAAAATTATCAATACTCCAATTACAAAATCTAGACAGCATTTTTTAAGAGTAGATTTGCCAGAAACCTATCAGAATTTAGTAGAATTAGAAATTTTTGAAGATTATTCTATGGGTTACGCACAGCAATATGGTTTTAGAGCAAGTACCTGTACACCGTTTTATTTTTATGATATGGAATTTGAAATTCAAACGCCTCTTAAACTCACTCCTTTTGCTGTAATGGATGTTACTTTAAAAGATTATTTGCAATTTTCAAACAGAAAAAGTTTAGCTACCATTTTAGACCTAGCCAAAGAAGTGAAAAAAGTAAACGGAACTTTTGTAAGCCTTATGCACAATGAAACTTTTGATAAATTTAGCCGTTTTAAAAATTGGACATTATTATATGAAAAAATGATTAAGGCTATTAATGAAATGGATGATTAAAAATGTTGCATGCTAAATTTTAAATGTTGAATGACGATTGTTTAGTGAAAATCACCCTTCTGAAATCGTTTTAAAATCAGATAAATCATTGAAAAATAAACAAATTTGAAAATAACCCATCTTAAATACCATCAAATAGATTTTAAAAAATATGACAACTGTATTGATACATCATACAATGCCATAATTTATGCATATTCATGGTATTTAGACATTGTTACAAAAAAAAATTGGGAAGTTTTAATTTTAGGAGATTACAAAGCGGTTATGCCTTTACCATTTTCAAGAATAAAGCGAAAATTATTCAAAAAAATGATTGCACAACCTTTTTTTTGTCAGCAATTAGGTGTTTTTTCCTTAACGGAATTAACTCAAGAAACCTTCAACTTATTTCTAACCGAATATCAAAGAATGAGTGTTTTTAATTATCAATTCAATCATTTTAATAATCGTTTTTTAGAAAATATCCATCCAAAAATTGAAAAAGTAAATTATGAATTGTCTTTAAATACTTCTTATGATAAAATAAAAAAAACGTACCATAAAAACTTAAAAAGGAACTTAAAAAAAGCTCAAAAAAACAACCTAATTATCACTAAAAATATTACTATAAATCAGTTTTTTAAATTAAAAAAAGAACATAGCATTCACACTATAAAACAAAGTCATTTTAAGCTTATGGAAGCGTTAATCACCAAGTTTATCCTGTTAAAAAAAGGACAATTTTATGGTGTTTTAAATAAAAATCAACTCGTTGCAATCGGTTTTTTTATGGTTTCAAATAAGCGAATAATTCATCAATTCTCCGTAAGCAATCTAGAAGGAAAATCAGTAGCTGCTATTCCGTTTTTATTTGATTATTTAATTCAAGAACACGCCAATTCTAATGTAGTATTCGATTTTGAAGGCTCAATGATTACAGGAATTGCACAATTTTTTAAAAGCTTTGGAGCAGAAAACAAATCGTATATTTGTCATCAATGCTAAAAGCGCTTATCAACATATCAAAGCAACAATTAATTTTGCCTTTTTATCACTTAGTGAGTGATAGTGAACCTAATTTTGTAAGCGGTTTATACAAACCTAAAACTATACAGCAATTTAAAACGGATTTAGATTGTTTTTTAAAATATTATCAGCCAATTACTTTAGAACAAGTGATTCATTACAATAAAGGAAAAATAAAACTAGAAAAACCCAGTTTTCACCTTACTTTTGATGATGGTTTGTCTAATTTTTATCATATTGTTGCTCCAATTCTAATAGAAAAAAAAATCCCTGCAACCGTGTTTTTAAATACTGATTTTGTAGATAATAAAGCCTTGTTTTATCGTTATGAAGAGGTTTTAAAAAATCAACATTCAACATTCAACACCCAAACTTTTCTAAGCACAGAAAAACCATACCTTAGTTTAAAACAAATAAAAGGATTACAGCAACAAGGCTTTACTTTTGGAGCACATTCTAAAAATCATCCTAATTACATTAAAATTTCTTATGAAGAGCAATTATCACAAACTTTAGAAAGTGTAAAATGGATTGCTGAAAATTTACAAGAAAAATACGCTGTTTTTTCTTTTCCGTTTTATGATACAGGTGTTTCAAAAGCATTTTTTAAAAATATAGAAGGCAAAATAGTGTTGAGTTTTGGTACTTCTGCGCTAAATTTAGACGAAATAAGCACTAATTTACAACGTATAGATATGGAAAAATCTGGCAAAAGACCTTTGTTTTTTCTTGTTAAAAAGCACCTTATTTTTTTAATAAAAAAGGTGATGAATAAACATATTATTTATAGAAAATAATGATAACAATTAAAAAAATTTCTTTAAATAATATTATAGAATTTATTCATTCTAAAGAATATAAAAACTTTGAGAATAAACCTATTTCTCACGCTAGAGCATTGTCTTATGTGAATAATCCTCATGCAAACAAAACAGATGTTGTATTGTTCTTGGCTCTTATGCAAAACGAATTGGTTGGTTATAGAACCGTCTTTGCTGATGTTTTTTATGAAGAAAACCAAAAAATAAAATTTGCTTGGTTGAGTGGTAATTGGACACATCCAAACCATCG
>CAZYKN010000262.1:0-3464 GCA_964648135.1 uncultured Flavobacteriaceae bacterium | reverse complement strand
AACCTCCGTGAACCTCTGTGTAACCATTCAAACAATAAAACAATAATGAAAAATTTAATATACATACTAATCATATTTTTGTCGTTTAGTTGCGAATTTAACAACAAACAAGAAACAGTAAACAAGAAACAACAAATAGAAAAACCTTTTTCTTGGAAATCGGCTAACTTATATTTTTTATTAGTTGACCGTTTTAACAATGGTGATAAAACAAACGATGTAAACTACAATAGAACAAAAAAAACAGCCAAACTTAGAGGTTTTGAAGGAGGCGATATTAAAGGAATTACGCAAAAAATAAAAGAAGGATATTTCACTAAATTAGGCATAAATGCAATATGGCTTTCTCCTATTGTAGAACAAATTCACGATGGAGTTGATGAAGGGTCAGGTTTTACCTATGCTTATCACGGTTATTGGACGAAAGATTGGACAGCAATTGATAAAAATTTTGGTACAAAAGCAGACTTGCACGAATTGGTAAAAACAGCACATAAAAACGGAATAAAAATAGTGTTAGATGCTGTACTTAATCACACAGGACCAGTTACAGAAAAAGACCCAATTTGGTCAAAAGATTGGGTGAGAACAACACCTCAATGTACCTATAAAGACTATAAATCAGCTGTGAGTTGTACTTTAGTTAAAAATTTGCCAGATGTTTTAACTGAAAGTAATGAAGAAGTAGCATTGCCTCAATTCTTAATTGAAAAATGGAAAAAAGAAGGACGATTGGAACAAGAAATAACCGAATTAAATTCCTTTTTTAAAAGAACAGGTTATCCAAGAGCTCCAAAATATTATATCATAAAATGGTTGACAGATTATATTACAGAATTTGGAATTGATGGTTATCGTGTGGATACTGTAAAACATGTAGAAGAAGCTGTTTGGAATACGTTTAATAAAGAATGTAGCATAGCTTTTAAGCAATATAATAAAGCGCATCAAACAAAGAATAAAATTCCTTTTTATACCGTTGGTGAAGTGTATGGTTATGGAATTAGTGGCGCACAATTGTACGATTTTGGCGATAGAAAAGTGAACTATTTTAAAAACGGATTTTCAAGTTTAATTAATTTTGAATTTAAATGGAATGCCAAACAATTGAAAACCTATGAAGAATTATTTTCTAAATATACTAATTCTTTGCAAGACAATAACGTTTTAGGTAAATACGGTTTATTAAATTATATGACTTCGCATGATGATGGTGCTCCTTTTGATAAAGAACGAAAAAAACCTTACGAAACAGCTACTAAATTATTATTATGCAACGGAACATCACAAATTTATTACGGTGATGAAGTTGCTCGTAAATTAATGATTCATGGAGCTCAAGGTGATGCCAATTTAAGAGGAAAGATGAATTGGACTAAGATTAATTCCGATAAGGAAACACAAAAAATATTAGCACATTGGCAAAAACTAGGTCAGTTTAGAAATAGTCACCTTGCAATTGGTGATGGAATACATACCATGTTAAGCGAAAAACCGTATGTTTTTAAAAGAGTATATGCTAAAAATGGTGTGGAAGATAGTGTAATCATTGGATTAGATTTAACAAAAGGAGAAAAGACAATAGATGTCTCCTCAGTTTTTAAAGATGGCGAAATGTTGAGAGATGCGTATTCTAATCTTCTTACAAAAGTGAAAAACGGTAAAGTAATTATCCATTCTAAATATGGAATTGTTTTACTAGAGAAAAATTAAGCAAGAGATAAGAATCAAGAAGCAAGAGGTAAGAAGCAAAAATTAAGATTTGATTTAGGTAAATAGAAAATAGATAACTTAGAAAATATGAAAAAAATAAATATTATATTATTAGGATTGTTTTTAATAACATCTTGTAATACAGAAAAAAAACAGCATTCACAACTCGATTCAAAAGCACAAAAAAGTGAAGAAGTTAAAACAAAAATAGCTCCAATTTCTCCAAATATATTGGAAACAGCTGTAATTTACGAAGCAAATATTCGTCAATATTCTAAAGAAGGAACTTTTGAAGCTTTTACCAAAGATATTCCAAAAATTAAAAAATTGGGTGTTAAAATTATTTGGGTAATGCCCATTTTTCCTATTTCGGAAGCTAAAAGAAAAGCAACAGGTGGCATCTTTGCATCAACTATTAAAGATGAAAAAGAACGCAAAAAAGCCTTGGGAAGTTATTATGCAGTGTCTAGTTTTACTAAGGTAAATCCTGAGTTTGGTGATTTAAACAATTTCAGAAATTTAGTAAAAACAGCTCATAAAAACGGAATTTATGTTATTTTAGATTGGGTTCCTAATCATACTGGTTGGGATCATGAATGGATAAAAACGCATCCAGAATTTTATACCAAAGGGAAAGATGGTAAAATTACCTCTCCATTAAAAGAAGATGGAACTTCTATTGGTTGGGACGATGTTGCAGACTTAAATTATGACAGTAAAGGTTTGCGAGCAGCAATGTTTAAAGACATGAGTTATTGGTTGGAAAAAGAAAATATAGACGGTTTTAGATGCGATGTGGCAGGAATGGTTCCGTTAGATTTTTGGCAAGAATTAATTCCGAAATTAAGAAAGGAAAAAGATATTTTTATGTTAGCAGAAGCTTGGGAACCAGAACTTATGAAAGACCATTTATTTGATATGGTTTACGCATGGGATTTTCATCACTTAATGAATGGAATAGCAAAAGGAAAAAAAAAGATAGCAGATTTTGATAAATACATTCAAAAAACAACAAAACAATATGAGAAAGATGATATTTTAATGAATTTTGTAACCAATCACGATGAAAATTCTTGGAATGGAACAGTAAAAGAAAGAATGGGTGATGCCTCAGAAATCATGACCGTTTTAAGTTATATGGTCAAAGGAATGCCTTTAATTTATTCTGGTCAAGAATACGATTTAGATCACCGATTAAAATTCTTTGAAAAAGATAGTTTTCCTAAAAAACAAGGTAAAACATTTAATTTGTTGACTAAATTAGGAAAATTAAAAAACACGAACCCTGCTTTAAATGGTGGTAAAAATGGAGCTAGTTTTAACCGAATAGAAACATCAAATAAAAATGTTGTTGCATTTGATAGAGAGAAAAATGGTGAGCGAATTACGTTTATAGGTAATTTATCTGCTAAAAAGCAAATTTCTAATATAAAAACAGAGTTAATTGCAACAAACTACTTTAATGATAAAAAATATAAGTTAAAAAAGAATAACGAAATCACCTTAAAACCTTGGGAATATTTTGTTTTTGTGGAATAATATCAAAATGATTAAATATTGAATTCCTTTGGTATGACATATTAAAAAATATGGGTTTGATAGGTGATCAAATGTTTCTTGTCTCTTATCAGTAATATTTTTTTTATTTATTGAATATTAAAAACGCATATTTCGTACATTTGCTCCTAATAAAAACACACAAAATGAACAAATTAAAATTTTTACTGATTTTACTAATCAGTTTTCAATTC
>CAZYKN010000261.1:0-3465 GCA_964648135.1 uncultured Flavobacteriaceae bacterium | reverse complement strand
CGTAAAAACAAAATAGCGAATAGTTATGTGCCTATTGAGAAATTAAATAAACTTTCTAAATATCAAAATCATCAAGGAGCTGTTGCCAAAATTTCTGAAATCAGCTTTTCAGATTTAGAAGAATTGGTTGCTCAAAATATAGAAAATAGTGCAACAGATAAAAACTTCTCACCTTTATATTTATTATTAGATCAAATTTCTGATGTTCGTAATTTTGGTGCTATTATCAGAACTGCTGAGTGTAGTGATGTAAGTGGTATTATCATTCCAAATCATGGAAATGCACCTTTAAATGCTGATGCTATTAAAACTTCTGCTGGTGCAGCGTTTAATATTCCAATTTGTAAAGTCGAACATATAAAAGATGCTTTATTTATTTTACAAGCAGAAGGTATTCAAGTAGTTGCTATCACCGAAAAGACAAACGATTTAATCTATGATATAAATTTTAAACAACCTACAGCAATCATTATGGGATCTGAACATCGTGGTATTACTACTTCAGTTCTTAAAATGAGTGATTATAAAGCTAAATTGCCTATGTTTGGAACTATTGAGTCCTTAAATGTTTCCGTGGCTTGTGGTGTTGCTTTGTATGAAGTGGTTAGACAGCGACTTTAATCCCATCCTAACCTTCCCTAAGGGAAGGAACTAACAATGGATAGTTGCACGAAAAGTTAATACAGTCAAAGTGAAATTATAATAATAACTTTAAATTGAATAATAATTCTAATAAAAAGAAGAATCAAGTTTCCTTTCCTTCTAGAGAGGAAAAGGCTGATGTTCTTCGTTATTTTGTCGAACTCGCTTATAACGGTAAAAATTATCACGGTTGGCAAAGACAGCCTAATGCTATTTCTGTTCAAGAGGTTGTTGAAGACGCTTTGTCTAAACTTTTAAACACACCTTTGCGTATTGTTGGAGCAGGAAGAACTGATGCAGGTGTTCACGCAAAACAAATTTTTGCCCATTTTGATTTTATAGGTGAAATAGATTTAGAAAATTTAAAAAACAGATTGAATGCTTTTTTAAATGATGATATTGCCATTCTTTCTATTTTGGAAGTGCATAAAGAGGCACATACGCGTTTTGATGCCTTAACAAGATCTTATGAATATCAAATATACTTAGGTAAAAATCCATTTTTATTAGATTCTACTTGGCAAATAAAAACAAAAATATTAGACGTTGATGCTATGAATGAAGCTGCTAAACTCTTATTAAATTACACCAATTTTAAATGTTTCTCTAAATCTAAAACAGATGTATTTACCTATGATTGTAATATTATAGAAGTAAAATGGACTAAAAATGGTGATTTATTAGTGTTTCAAATTACAGCAAACAGATTTTTAAGAAACATGGTAAGAGCGATTGTTGGTACACTGTATAATGTTGGTATTGGTAAAATCACAATAAATGATTTTATAGCCATTATTGAAAGTCAAGATCGTTCTAAAGCCGGACTCTCAGTTCCCGCTCAAGGGCTTTTTTTAACAAAAGTAACTTATCCTAAATCCATTTTTAAATAGTATTTTTGTGAAGTATAGAATTTGATTTTTAAATATAAATCAACCTATTCGCAAATATATTATGACAAAAGAAAAAGTAACAGGTAAGGTTTTTGATATTAAACTCTTTAAGAGATTATTATCCTATATAAAAAATTATCGTTTTGCTTTTTTTGTAGCTTCTTCAGCTGTAATTTTGTTGGCTTTGGCAGCTGCTATTCGTCCACTTATTTTGATTAAAATTGTTGATGATTATATTAGTACTAAAAATGCACCAAAAGTATTACAATACAGTTTAATTATGTTTGGAGTGTTGTTGCTTCAAGTATTGTTTCAGTTTTTATTTATATTTTATGCTAATTTTTTAGGACAACATATTATTAAAGATATTAGAATTCAGTTATTTAAACACATTATTCAGTTTAAAATGAATTATTTTAATAATACAGCTGTTGGTAAGATAGTTACTCGTGTAGTGTCTGATATTGAGACTATTGCAAGTATTTTTGGACAAGGTTTATTTATGATTATAAGTGATTTACTAAAAATGTTTGTCATTATAATTGTCATGCTTTCAAAAAATTGGCGTTTGGCTTTAATTGTTTTTGCAGCATTACCCATCTTAATTTATGCAACTAAAATTTTTAAAGATGCAATGAAAGCAGCCTTTAAAGAGGTAAGGGCAGAAGTTTCCAACTTAAATAGTTTTGTGCAAGAACGTTTAACAGGTATGAAAATCGTGCAACTTTTTAGTCGTGAAAATATTGAATATCAGCAATTTAAAAAGATTAATGAAAATCATAGAAATGCTTGGGTAAAAACGGTTTGGTACAATTCCATTTTTTTTCCAATAGCAGAAATAGTTCCTTCTATTGCTCTCGGTTTTGTTGTTTGGTATGGTGGAAATGATATGCTAAGCTCTGGAAGTACCTCTTCTGGTGAAATTATTGGTTTTATAATGATGAATCAGATGTTATTTAGACCATTGCGTCAGATTGCAGATAAATTCAATACGTTGCAAATGGGAATGGTTGCAGCTGATAGAGTTTTTAAAATTATTGATGAAGGAAATACAGAAGATTTAAAATATAATATTCCAAATTTAAAATTAGATATTATTGGAAATATTGAATTTAAAAAAGTGCATTTCAGCTATATTAAAGAAGAGGAAGTGTTAAAAGGAATATCTTTTAAAATACAAAAAGGACAAACAGTTGCTATTGTTGGTGCTACTGGAGCAGGTAAATCTACGATCATTAATTTATTAAATAGATTTTATAAGATTGATTCTGGTGAAATTTGCATTGATGATAAAGATATTTATTCGTATAATTTAACAGCACTCAGAAAACGAATAGCCGTTGTATTGCAAGATGTTTTTTTATTTTCAGATACTATTTATAATAATATTACTTTGAATGACTCAAACATTTCTTTAGATGAAGTAATTAAAGCTGCAAAACAAATAGGAATTCATGAATTTATTATGAGTTTACCAGATAATTATCATTACAATGTAAAAGAAAGAGGTGTAATGTTGTCTTCTGGTCAGCGTCAATTAATTGCTTTTTTACGTGCTTATGTGAGTAATCCTTCTATTTTGATTTTAGATGAGGCTACTTCATCTATAGATTCCCAATCGGAATTATTAATTCAAAAGGCAACAGATATTATTACTAAGGATAGAACGTCCTTAATTATTGCGCATAGATTGGCAACCATTAAAAAAGCAGATAAAATTATTGTAATGGATAAAGGTTTAATTGTTGAGCAAGGTTCTCATCAAGAATTACTTAACCTTAAAGGGAATTATTATAATTTATATGAAATGCAATTCACTCAATCTTAAAGATGTGTTTTGTTCTAGTTATTTAATACCAATTCAACATCAAAATACGTTATAAATTATTTATCTTTTTCCGTTTTACTGCACTTAAAATTTAAACCATAGCCA
>CAZYKN010000260.1:0-3500 GCA_964648135.1 uncultured Flavobacteriaceae bacterium | reverse complement strand
CGACACCTCTAAAACCTCTAATTAATCCGTCCGATTTTTTAGAGGTTTTTATTTTAAAAAGGATGATTCTACACAGGTTTAGTGGAAAGATGAATATTTATAAAATTAAAAATATTAGACCATTAGGCACTAGAAAACTAGACACTAGATAATTTGACGGATATTAATTACATTTAAATAAGAATTGTCTAATGTCTAAAAGCCTTTAAGTCTAAATGTCAAATTATATAATCCACAATAATTGTAGTAGAACCAAAAGTATTAATACCAAAAAGAATCTAATATTTAGGCTGTTTGGTATAAAAACGATAACGTATTTTTTTATATTCTCAACAATTGTTTTAACCGTCCTTGATAAGACTGCCAGTAATTCCTTTTTGTACTCTCATTTAAGAAAGAAGAAAATATCATTTTTTCTACCAATTCGGATTGACTTATCATCAATTTATAAATATCATTAAAAACACTATTATTGATTGCTGCCTTCTCAGAAAGCAACGCAAATTGATTACTAATTTTTCCTTGTGCTAAATTTTTAGGTAAAAGACCTTCTTCTAAAGCAAAATCTCTATCTGCTATATGGATACGACTATTTAATAAATCGTATGCAGGACTTAACATATAATCTCCCATAGCCGTTTCAAGTAATGAAAAATTTTTGAAATGAGCATCTCCATTTGAAAATAAATAATTGAACATTAATATTTTTAACAATTTAGCCGATTCAATTTTATAAGCAGGTACTGTAAGTCTCATTATTTGAAACAACTCCAAATAACTTCCTAAGTATTTATACTGTGTTCCTTGTATTTGAGGTGTTCTACCTGCAAGTGATGCAAAATCTTCTTGAGCCAATTTATTACCCTCCTTATCAATATCAAATCTTTTTGTTATATAAGCTGACTCTCCATTTCTAAAAAATATGAGTGCATTTTCAGCAGTATTTATACCATAAACCTGATGTGCAATTTGCATGGTTAAATGTTCATTTGCTGGCATTTGATTTGATTTTTTACCAACTCTCGGGTTAGGTTTTAAAATATAGTTTCCTCTTTCATTATTATTGGTCAATCTTAACTTGTTTTTTTCTAATATCATAGAAAATTTTTCTTGAACTCCAGAAATAGATAATCGCTTTTGATTTTCTTCAAACAATTCCTCCATCTTAGGATTAAAGGTTGGTGAATCATAAGGCAATATATGATATACTTTTTTACCTTGAAATACTTTATTTAAACAAGTTCTACTATAAGTATCAAACCCTTTAGCCAATGTTCCAGGACAATTTTTTATTTCTTGCAAATTCATATTCATTCAATTTCAATAACTGTTATTGCACCAATACTATCAAATGTTGCTGTAGCTAGCAATATCCCAAAAAAATCATCCTTATCAATTTTATTAGATTTGCATATTACTTGTTTATTAGAACCTTCTGGAAGTAAATTATAAAAAAATGGAAAGAGTGTTTTTGAATGATAATCTTGTTTTGTTTTAGGTAAAGTAAGACTAATACCGTTATAATTATTATTTGCCATCCAAATAGCATGGTAACGAAATGTAAATGAACCATCATCGTGTTGGATTAACAATCCAGCTTCCTCATTCTTAAACAATATTTTTGCCTGTCTCATCTGTTATGTGTCATATTTTTAATCTTTAAACTAACTTCCATTCCTAATACATCAGCCAATTTTTGCAGAGTTAATAAGGTTGGATTTCCCTTTCCACTTTCAAATTGCTTTAAGGTTCTTAAACTAACTCCTGATAAATCCGCTAAGGTCTTTTGAGTAACCTGCATATCCTTTCTTCGTTCTTTTATTATTTTTATTAGTGTTTTCAAGTGCATTTTGTTGCTCTTTTTTATGCAAATATAAGAAAGTATTTTAATTAATCAATAAATAGTGATTTAAATTGCACTTTTATACGTTATTTTGTATCCATCTAACACAATTACATCGTTAAGTGTATTTTAACACTATTCCTTGCGTATCATATTACTGCTTAGCATTATGATAGTTTATGCAATCTATTATACCAAAAGGATTAAAGCTATAAGTAAAAAAGCAAAGCTAATTTAAAAAATATTTTTATTAAAAAATGAAACCATTTTTTAAAATTACAGTTTTTAACATATTATAATATTCTGCAAATCAGTTTATTATAAATTATTTTACTATGCACGCATAATTAATTTAAAAAATACTATGCGTGCATAGTATTTTTTTATATCTTTGTGCAAATGTTAAAAGAAAACACCATAGATCACAATTTACGAGCTACTTGGCAATTGGTCTCTAAAATGTATAACGAACAAGCGCAAAAACAAGGCTATACAATGGCAATGGGATTTGTAGTACTAAATATTGATGCAGAAAAAGGGACACCTTCCACTACATTAGGTCCAAAAATGGGCATGGAATCTACCAGTCTTTCAAGAATATTAAAATCAATGGAAGAAAAAGGTATCATTTTTAGAGAAAAAAATCCAGATGATGGTAGAAGTGTACTCATTAAACTAAGTGCTTTAGGCAAAATAAAGAGAGAACAAGCAAAAGAATCAGTTATTCAATTTAATAATACCATTAAAAGTAATGTGAGCAATCAAGATATGAAAGGATTTATCAATGTAATTGAAACCATTCATAAAATGATTAGCCAAAATAAAATATTTAATAAACAACCAAAAGTAAGCGAATTACTTTAATATAAATACAACCAAATGAAAAGAAGTATCAAAAAAGTAGCAGTTATAGGATCTGGAATTATGGGTTCTGGTATTGCTTGTCATTTTGCCAATATTGGTGTAGAAGTTTTATTGTTAGACATTGTTCCTCGTGAATTAACAGATAAAGAAAAAGCAAAAGGTTTAACACTTGAAAGTAAATCGGTAAGAAATAGATTAGTAAACGATAGTTTAAAAGCATCGTTAAAATCTAAACCATCACCTATTTATAATCAGAAATTTGCAAAAAGGATTACAACAGGTAATTTAGAAGATGATTTACATAAAATTTCTGAAGTTGATTGGATTATTGAAGTTGTTGTGGAACGACTAGATATTAAACAAAAAGTTTTTGAAAATATTGAAAAATACAGAAAAGAAGGAACATTAATCACTTCAAACACCTCTGGTATTCCAATTGCGTTTATGAACAAAGGACGTAGTGAAGATTTTCAAAAACACTTTGCAGTAACCCACTTTTTTAATCCTCCAAGATATTTAAAATTATTTGAGGTTGTTCCTGGTCCAAATTGCAATCAAGAAGTAACCGATTTCTTAATGATGTATGGTGAAAAATTCTTAGGTAAAACTTCTGTTTTAGCTAAAGACACTCCTGCTTTTATTGGTAACCGAATTGGTATTTTTGGCATCATGAGTTTATTTCATGTAGTCAAAGAATTAGGAATGACCGTTGATGAAGTAGATAAACTAACTGGTCCTGTTATTGGAAGACCAAAATCGGCTACTTTTAGAACCATTGATGTGGTTGGCTTAG
>CAZYKN010000259.1:0-3503 GCA_964648135.1 uncultured Flavobacteriaceae bacterium | reverse complement strand
AAACTATGAATTTTATTTTAGGCTTTATTGTTGGTGCTTTAGTACTTTCTATTTATTACTTATTTTCTAAAAAATCCTTTTTTAAAAGTAAAGCAAAGGAGCAATCTGTTATTTTGTTAGAAAAGATGCGAAGTGTTTCTAAACTTATTACTGTTGAAGGAAATATGAACGAAATCATGCACTTTCAAGACGAAAAAAACTCTTTACTAAACATTGTTTCTAGTAAAAAGAAAGCTATTGTTATGGCAAATGCTAAGATTTTTATTGGTTTTGATATGAAAAAAATGCAATTTCAAGCCAATGCAGATAAAAGGCAAATACGTGTTATTTCTTTTCCAGAACCCGAAGTATTGAGTATGGAAACGCATTTAGATTTTTACGATTTACAAAACGGTTTATTTAACAAGTTTGATGCTTCAGAATTAACGGATTTGAATAAAAAAGTAAAACAAAATTTTACAGATAAAATTCCTGAAAGTGAATTGTTACAATCTGCAAAACTTAAAGCCTTAGATACTTTAAAAGTAATGGAAGAAATGGTAAGCACCTTTGGTTGGCATTTAAAATACGATAAACTAAACGAAAATAAAAGCCTGAGTAAAACCGAAGTGATTAAAAAATTACTTTCATAAAAAAAATAGCTATTTTTTTAGATTATTCTTAGCTTATCTTTATATTTGCCAATAAATAATTAAAATTTATAATATGTCTATAATTAATGCTTTTACACATGGTGATCATCAAAAAAATTTAGGACATTTTGCAAGTATTGTAAAAATGGCTTTAGTAGATGGTGTAATTACAGAAGGTGAAGAAAAATTTTTAAAACGTAAAGCACGAAGTTTAAATATGACGGATGAAGAAGTGAAAGAAATTCTTAAAAATCCAGATAAATATCCTATAAATCCTCCTGTTGGCTATGATGAATCTATTACTAGATTGTATAGATTAACACAAATGCTTTACGCAGATGATACACCTTCTAAAGATGAAGTTGGATTTCTAAAACGTATTATTGTTGGGCTTGGATTTCCTGTAAAGAATATAGATAAAGTTGCCAGTGAAGCTGTTCATCTTGTAATGAATAACAATGATTTGGAAGATTTTGCAGAAGCAATAAAAGCTGTAAATAGTGATTTATACGAGTAATACTAATTACACTTTAAAATAATTCATATAATAAAAAAGCCAAGCAATAAATGTTTGGCTTTTTTATTTACTTTTTACTCACAACTTTGCGTCTTTGCGCCTTTGCGAGAAAAAGAAGATGAATAGTTACAATTTATAAAATCAATTAACTAACTTTGTTGTTTAGTAGAATTTTTAAAAATTATATCCATGAAATATTTACCCATTGATTCCAACCTATTTATAAAAAACAGAAAAAAATTTATAGCTAAAATGAAACCCAATTCATTGGCTATTTTTAATTCAAATGATATTTATCCTGTAAGTGCAGACAGTACTTTACCTTTTGCGCAGCATAGGGATATTTTCTATTTATCTGGAGTAGATCAAGAAGAAAGTATTTTGGTTATTTTTCCTGATGCTCCTAAAGAAGAACATAAAGAAATGCTCTTTTTAAAAGAAACTAACGAACATATTGCGGTTTGGGAAGGCGAAAAATTAACTAAAGAATCCGCTTTTACTACTTCTGGAATTGAATCTGTTTTTTGGTTACAAGATTTTGAAAAAGTGTTGGCAGAAATCATGACTCAAACTGAAAATGTGTATTTAAATACCAATGAACATTACAGAGCAACTATTGAAACAGAAACTCGTGAAGCACGATTTATTAAAAAATTAAAACAGAATTATCCTGCACATACCTATTTACGCAGTCAGCCAATTTTACAAAGATTACGCTCTATAAAAGAACCAGAAGAAATTGCTTTAATTCAACAAGCATGTAATATTACAGAAAAAGGATTACGAAGAATATTAAAATTTGTAAAACCTAATGTAACAGAATACGAAATTGAAGCAGAATTTATACACGAGTTCATTAGAAATAGAGCCGATGGTTTTGCTTATACACCTATTGTAGCAAGTGGTTACAATGCGTGTGTTTTACACTATATTGAGAACAATCAAGAGTGTAAAGCTGGTGATGTAATTTTAATGGATGTTGGTGCAAGTTACGCCAATTACGCAAGTGATATGACACGCTGTATTCCTGTTTCTGGTAAATTTACCGATAGACAAAAAGCGGTTTATAACGCTGTTTTACGTGTTAAAGATGCTGCAGCCAAAATGCTCGTTCCTGGTACTATTTGGGCAGATTACCATATAGAAGTTGGAAAATTAATGACCAAAGAACTTATTGATTTAGGTTTAATTACCAATGAAGATGTAAAAAACGAAGATCCAAAATGGCCTGCGTATAAAAAATATTTTATGCACGGAACATCTCATCACATGGGATTAGACACGCATGATTATGGTATTTTAACCGAACCAATGCAAGCAGGAATGGTCTTTACTGTTGAGCCTGGTATTTATATTCCAGAAGAAAATTTAGGTATTAGAATTGAAGATGATTACGTGATACAAGAAAAAGGTGAACCTGTTAATTTAATGGCAAATATTCCTATTACTGTGGAGGAAATTGAAGGGTTGATGAAGTAGTTTTCTATAAGACACAAGACTTAAAGACGTAAGACTGAAGACTTATTTTGATATCAGAAACATTTATTTATAAAAACATAAAAATAAACTACACTTCTCACGGTAAGGGAAGTGTAGTTGTTTTGATTCATGGCTTTTTAGAAAATGTAACTATGTGGAAGGATATTATTCCCATTCTAGCTAAAAAAAATAGAGTCATTGCAATTGATTTATTAGGTCATGGAAATAGTGAAAACCTAAGCTATGTACACACTATGGAAGATCAAGCACTTATGATAAAAGCTGTTTTAAATCATTTAAGATTAAGACGATATACACTTGTTGGTCATTCTCTTGGTGGTTATGTTGCTTTAGCTTTCGCTGAATTATTTCCAGAAAACATCAAAAAAATAGTCTTGATGAATAGCACAGCGTTACCTGATACTGTTGAAAAACAAAAAAACAGAGATAGAGCCATAAAAATGGTTAAACAACATAAAGATACTTTTATTAAACTAGCTATCCCAAATTTATTTACTGAAAAAAGTAAAATTCAATATAAAGATGCTATTGAAGAGGTTAAAAAACAAGCATTAAGAACTTCCTTACAAGGTATTATTGCTTCCTTAGAAGGAATGAAAATACGAAAAGACAGCACAGCTATTTTACATAACAATTCCTTTAAAAAATTGTTTATTATTGGAAGAAAAGACCCTTTATTAGATTATAATACGCTCGTAAAGCAAACCAAAAACACACAGATACAAATTGCAGAATTTACAAACGGACACATGAGCCATATAGAAAATTTTGAAGAATTAATATGGAGTTTGACACAATTTATTAGATAAAAAAAGCTACCTAAAGGTAGCTTTTTTATTGGACTCATTGAATAT
>CAZYKN010000258.1:2388-3517 GCA_964648135.1 uncultured Flavobacteriaceae bacterium | reverse complement strand
AAAAACAAATCACTTGCAATACCATCAATTAAAAATTTTCCTTTTGTTGTTGTTGTAATGATGTTATTTTCAAGTTTTAAAGTCTTATTATCAAGGTGTTTTTGAATATTTTTTAGTAAATATGTTGTTTTACTTTTTCCTAATTGTTTTTCAATTTCATCGATGGAAATTCCCCAAATAGTACGTAAACCAATCATGATAGTTTCATTATAAAGATCCTTTTTAGTGAGTGTTTCCATTTCTTGAGGTAGTACATCCTCTGCTAAAGCATTTATGTATTGAATATTGTTTTTTATATTCCAACTTCTTGTTTTTCCGTTAAACGAATGCGCAGAAGGACCCATACCAAGATACGGTTTTCCTAACCAATACGAGCTGTTGTGTTTTGAGAAAAAACCTTCTTTTCCAAAATTAGAAGTTTCATAATTAATAAAACCCTGATTTTTAGTTTCTTCTAATAAAATATGATATTGTTTTAAAGCCAATTCTTCATCTAAAGGTTTTACTTTTCCTGTTTTAATAAATTGATATAAAGCGGTTTTTTCTTCTACCGTTAAAGCATAACTAGAAATATGATTAATTCCTAAATCAAAGGCTATTTTAAGATTTTCTCTCCATTTTTTATTGCTGAGGTTAGGTATGCCATAAATCAAATCAATGGTAATATTATTAAAATATTTTGTGGCTATTTTTAATGATTTTAAAGCTTCTTTGGCATTGTGCGCTCGATTCATAAACTGTAAATCATCATCAAAAAACGATTGAACACCTATACTTAATCTATTTATTTTAGTTTTAGAAAGTTGGATTATTTTTTCTTTAGTTAAATCATCTGGATTGGCTTCTAAGGTGATTTCAGGTTTATCAATTACAGTATAATTATCATAAATGGTTTTGAGTAGTAAGTTAAGTTCCTTTATAGATAGTAGCGAAGGTGTTCCGCCACCAAAATAAATGGTTTCAATAGGTTGCTTAATTTCGTTTTTACGCAATTTTAATTCCTTTATTAAAGCTAATAATAAATCATCTTTCTTCTTTAATGAAGTAGAAAAATGAAAATCGCAATAATAACATGCTTGCTTACAAAATGGTATGTGAATGTATAGTCCGATAGTCTTTGGTCTTTGGT
>CAZYKN010000258.1:0-2288 GCA_964648135.1 uncultured Flavobacteriaceae bacterium | reverse complement strand
GCTTGCTTACAAAATGGTATGTGAATGTATAGTCCGATAGTCTTTGGTCTTTGGTTTTTGCTGGTCTATAAAATAAACAAAAATAAATATTAATAACTGATTTATGTTATAAAATTTCATTCAATTGTGCCTTAACTTTGACTTATAATTTAAAAACTATATATTATGTATGTAAAAATTGTATCATTCAAAATTAGAGAAGGTGAAGATATTACCTTTTTAGAACTTCAAAAATTTGAAGAAAAGTATTCTGCAAAACCTGCTGGATTAGATCATTTCCATATTTTTAAAGATTTAAACAATGAGCATGTTTATTTTTTAGTTGAATATTGGGACACTAAAGAACATCACGATCAATTAGAACACAGTGACGAACATGAACATTTTCATGCAATGCGTAAATTTGCCGTAGAGAAAAAATATGACAATTACGATTGTGAAGTGGTTGTGTAATTGGTGTCTTTGCGTCTTTGCGAGAAAAAGAGGGTGAATAGTTACGTATTATGAATTTTTAACCGCAAAGAACACAAGGAAGACGCTAAGTTCTCTAAGCTGCTTGAAGATTTTAACGTTAATAAATTAAGGTTTTAAGTTTATTTAGTGCATTGTATTATTTAGTAAAATCTGTGTGTTTTTAACATATAGGAATAAGGAAAACATACTAATCCATGAAAATTAATAATTCGTAAAAATTAGTGTAATCTGTGGCTAAAACGAAACATGTAAACCAATTGTTGTAAATCCGTTTATATTAGATAAACTTAAATTGGTTTTATAATTTATTTCTTGCTGACCAATTTTAATAGCGTGTGTTTTATGAATTCGTCTATGTGCAATATTTTTTCCGATAACATAACCAAATAAAACAGCAAACGGATAATCAGAGGTCCAATGTACTTTACTACTCACCATTTGAAAAGCGAGTAATCCAGCTAGTGAGTAACCTACGGGTTTTATCCATTTTACTTCAGAATAATTGGTTGCAATTACGGTGAGCGAAGCCATATAAGTCATTAAATGACCAGAAGGCATGGCGTCATATTCTGGAGTATGCGATTGATATGCTTTAAAACTAGGAAAGGGCGTCCATTGAAAGCTTGAATTTTTTGCAGTTTTCCCACTTGTTGGGCTCTGTCTTCCTGTTATTCGTTTAAAGGTTTGTGAAACTAATCCTGTAGAAAAAATCACTTCAATCAATTCGCTTGAAGTGGTTTGCATTCTATAATCGTTTTTTAATTTTCCAACAATAAAAAAACCACCACTTAAAAGCAAGGTTGTTCCACCATTACCAATAAAATAGACAGCTGCAGGAAGATTGCTTGGTAACATTCTAACTCCTTTTATTCTTAAATACGTTCCTTCATTATCTAAATTAAGATGATTTCCTAAATTAGATGCTCCTTTGGTAAGTGTTTCATCAAAAGGCATGATGGCAATTGTACTAGAAGTTGCGAGCATTAAAGGAGTAATATTCTTCTTATTGATGATATATTTTCCTAAACCAACTAAATCTTTGGGAATGTATTTAAACATATCTAAAATTTTAGGTTTAGAAAATTCGTAACTTAAATTTGAATCAATTATAAAGCTTTGTCTTTCTGTTTTTAAACTGTCTAAAACTTGAGAGGAACTAGTATAAATTCCTATATAAAAAAGAAAGAGAACTAAAATTATTTTCATTATTAAAAAGTATATTTAAAACCTAATAGATAGTTATTGTCTTGGTTTTTATTAAGTGTAAGTTGGTAATGTTCTTGTTGGTAAGGAGTAGTAAAAATATAAGTACTTCCAATACCAATTACAGCTCCTGCAAGTACATCAATAGGATAATGTTTTTTGGCATAAACTCTACTATAACCTGTAAAAACAGCTAAAGCATAAGCAGGAATACCATATTTCCAACCATATCTTCTTTGTAAAAATGAAGCTCCAGAAAAAGCAGCTGATGTGTGTCCTGAAGGAAAACTATCAAAACTTCCTCCATGGTTAGGACGTTCTTTTTTAATAGTTTCTTTTAAAATTCTTGTAATAACCATGGTTGTTCCAAAAGATTTTGCAAATTTCCAAACTCCTTTTTTATCCTTTTTTATAATTAGCATAGCAACAGCTGTTGCAGGAAGTGCTAATTGTGTAATATCACCTGCAGTTTCAATAGTGTGATTTTGGCTATAACCAATCTTAAATGATCCTAAAAGGAGAATTATAGCTAGCGTACTAATTATTTTTGACATATACCTAAGAGTTCGTAGGCAAACATACAAATTATCCTTAAATCCGCAAGAGTTTTC
>CAZYKN010000257.1:0-3529 GCA_964648135.1 uncultured Flavobacteriaceae bacterium | reverse complement strand
TATATTAATTGTTAGATTTTTAAGTGTAAATATAAATTACCCATTAAATTTGCAGTAGAACCAAATAATTAACAATTTGTTAAAATGGAATAATGCTAGTTTACCTCATTCTTTTATAACTTTGGAGCAATGAAAGGAAAATATAAAATACTATTAGTAGATGATGAGCAAGACATTTTAGACTTTTTAAAATATAATTTTGAAAAAGAAGGTTTTGTTATTTTCACAGCACTAGACGGTTTACAAGCTATTGAAGTCGCTAAAGAAAACAAGCCAGATTTAATTGTTTTAGACGTTATGATGCCTCACTTAGACGGTATGGAAACATGTAGTTTGCTTAGAGAACTTCCTGAATTTAAAGATACGCTGATTATATTTTTAACAGCAAGAAATGAAGATTATTCTGAAATTGCTGGTTTTAATGCAGGAGCAGACGACTATGTAACCAAGCCTATTCGTCCAAAAACATTAATTGCAAGAGTACAATCTTTGTTAAAAAGGAAACAAAAAAAAGGAGCTGTAAATACCAATGAAATAAGCATTGGTAAATTAACAATTAATTTAGATAAAAGACTTGTTATCCTTGACGGAAGAGAAATATTCTTACCAAAAAAAGAATTTAAAATACTCACTTTATTGGCTTCAAAACCAGAAAATGTATTTACAAGAGAAGAGATTTACAGTTCCATTTGGGGTTCTTCGGTTATTGTTGGTGATAGAACTTTAGATGTTCATATTAGAAAACTTAGAAAAAATATTGGCAATGACTTTATAAAAACTCATAAAGGCATTGGATATGCTATTAATACACATTAAAAGAAAAAAGTGTTGTAGTGTATCTTTGTATTAAAAGATGATAGAGGTCAGAAGAGAGTTTTAAATTATCTTTTAATTTTAGCTTTTGGTTTGCGAAAAGGAATTGTAAATGATGTTGAATTGGTATTACCTCTTTAACGCAAATTGAAGAAGAGAATATAAAAACTATCACTTTACTTAAATCCAAAAAGACAAAAAGAATATTGCCAATTTAAGACCGTTACAAAATCAATAAATTCAAAATAAATTTTCTTTTTGTGTGTAAAATTGGGTGTGTACAAAGTATGGTAATTGTTGCCTTCAAAAATAAAATGCGTTGGTTTTTTAGGGTCGCTAATTATTTCTTTGCTTTTATCTTCAATCAATATAGGTAATTCTCTTTCGCATTGGTCTGCAATATCTTCTGGTTTATCTTCCCAAACCAATCCGTGCGTTTTTTTTTCTAATTGCTTTAATTTGGCAATGAGTTATTCTTTACTATAATTATCGTATTTATTCTTTGGCATTTATGCTGTTTTAATTTCGTAAATCTTAAACCAATAGAAAAATGCTTCAGGATTAGAATTTTTGAGTTTGTTTAATTTGTTGTTCATTGGCTCGTTTATTTGCCAATTTTTCATTTGTAACGGATTACTGTATTTTTCAATCTTTGCTATATCGTTTTCAATTAACGTGATAAGATAAGCCACTTTAGAGGCTTGAATAATCGCTTTTTCAATATGATAACTTTCGGAAAAAATATAAGCACGTATTCTTTGTATTCCTAATTGTAATTCTTTAAAGTTTCCAATACCATCTGTTCCTCTACTTGCTATACACAGAGATGTTTGGTAAATATCTTCCAATACATCTTTTTCGCTTAACTCTTTGTTGTTTCGGTAGGTTAATTCAGTTTTTGCGAATTTGTAAAAAGTAGTTTTTATAATGTCTATATCGTTTACTTTGTCAAATAAATTACCAATATCATAGAGTTGTTTTATAATTTCCATACTCATACTATTACCGCTTTTTTGGTATGGTATTCCAGTCGTATTTGGAGCAAAAGCAGTCAGTTTATCTCCTAAAATATCTTCTAAACTTGGAATGTTAACTAATAAAGGATTGTCAATTATTGACACAAAAGCAGATTGTACAGGTAATTGAATTATATTTTGATAGTTAGACTCTTCAAACAATATATCAAGTAAAATATAATCTTCTTCTTTGTTTGATTTATGAGTAGGCGTATAGTAAAATTTATAGTGTTCTTTTTTAATTATTGACTTTGTGTTTCTATGGTTCAACTCTTTTCGTATAAAACCTTGCTCTTTTGTTAAAGCATTTAATTTATCTTCAAAATCATTATTCTCTTTTGGTAAAATGATGTCAATATCTATAGAAAGTCTTTTTGTTGAATTAAAATGTAGCATTAAAGCAGTTCCACCTTTAAAAATAAACGAAATTTCTTGCTTTACAAGACCTTCTAACAATAGTAATGCTCTGATAACTTTCTCTACAAGAATTTTATCGGCATTTTTATTTTCTTTAGAAACTTTGTTTATCCAATCAATGGTTATTTCTTTTTGATTTATCATTTTCTATATTTTGGCAGTAAATAGTATTAGTTGCCGTTAATTAGTGCTAAGTAGTTTTGCAATTCTTCCTTTTTTCCTCTTCTATTTGCGTAGCGTAGTAGTTTGCTTCCATTGATTGCATATTTAGAAAAAGCATTTTTATAAATTGTTTTCATTTCATTGCCTTGATAGGCAGAAAATATAATTTCATTACAGAATATATCAACTAATATTTTTTCTAAAGATGATGTCTTTACATTATCAATATTTAATGTTGGGGCTTCTGTGATTAATGTTTTTATAATTATCACATTTTTGCTATCTGTAACATATCTTTCAAACACTTCTTTGGTTGGCTCTAAAAAAACATTCTTTTTTTGTTCTTTTAGATAAATGAAAATAGATTGGGTTGTTTCTTTTTCCACTTCAATAATTTGAAAGTGTTGATTGGTTTGATGTATTGAAAACTCGTTTAAAGAGGAAGTATTCCAAATACACAATTCTAAAAAAGGGAATTTCTTTTTTATTTTTTTATGTAGTGTTTTTTGTTCAGGAGTAATTTCGGGAAGAAAATGTTTTGTTTCTCTAAGAGTAAACGTTCCTCTACCAATTCTTTTGAGTATTCCTTTTTTTACGAGTGAAAATATTCGCCAATTAGTAGTTGTTTTACTTATTTTTGGCTCATTTTTTTTAAAAAATTCAACAATCTCTTTTGTTTTAAAACGCTCTTTAGTTTTAAAATAAGTTTTGAATTTTTCAATATGTAATTTGTCTTTGCTGATATTTATTTCAATTTGATTTTGCAAATATAAGAAACTATATTTTGGCAATAAAGAATTTTACTGCCAATTATTAGTTTTTTAGCGTTGGGAAATTTTACTCTTTTATTTTTTAGTGATGGAATTGAGCGTTGGCAAAAAATAAATGTGTAAAATATGTGGCTGGCTTTTGAATTTTAGCACGATTTTTTTCGTTCTGGGCTTGTTGGAACGGTTGGTATAAACGCATTAGCAGATTTTAAGGCACTTACCTTTCAATTTATCACTAAACTTTGTTCAGAGATACAAACTTTTGGTTTAAGCAGAAAACCGCAATTACGTATATTTTTTGTTAGGTGCTGGCTATTCTTTCATTATTGCTGGAAGTATATATTTTTCCAA
>CAZYKN010000256.1:0-3536 GCA_964648135.1 uncultured Flavobacteriaceae bacterium | reverse complement strand
TTAATCTTTTTAGAGTGAGTTTTGTTAGGGGACATGCTCACTCTATAATATAATGATTTGGGGTTATGAAAAATTCATTAAGGGGGAATTTTTCAATGATCTTTTAAAGAGCGTTGTTCTCAACGCTCTTTAACAAATCATTTACAATTTTAGGGGAAGCTATTTTTAGCGAAAGTGAGGCTGTTTTGAAAAAAACAGCCCTCTTTTAAAAAAATATGCCGAAACGTGCGTTTTGGAAAAAAGATGATTTTTTACCAAAAAAGCTCGTTAACTAGTATAAATAAAGAGCTAAAACCATTTTTAGCTGTTTTTTATATTTTTGAAAGTGCCCAAAAAATACCTAGGACTAGGTATGTTTTGGTGTTGTTTTGCGTTGTACATTTGTAAATATATTAATCCATAAATTTATTTTACCATGAAAACAACAAACTTTTTTCAAACCGTATTTACATTAGCAATCGTATTATTTTTAACAAGTTGTACTCAAGAAAACACTTTTGAGCAAAATGAAGACACAAGCGCTTTTAAAATTGTACCTTATAATAACAATAAATCTGCAACAATTTACACTAACAATTATGTTGTATCAGACCAAACAACAAAAATTGATGTAACCAATGACAAAATTAGCTTAGAAATTCCTGTACCAAACAACGATTACCAATTATTAAGAGTATATAACATCTCTACAGACAATAACCCTGCAATTCTTTACCTTATTGGAAGAAACAGCACCCAAGAAGTAGCAAAAAACCCAGTTGCATACCTTATTAAAGATGAAATAAGCATTAGTGCATTAGGTTTAGATACCAATTTATTGGAAAATGGAAATGGTTTACGTATCTTTGTCATGAATAATGTTCAAGAAATTGATACAGACTCTAGCATTTACAACTGTGTAGCAGACAAAGTAGATGAAACTGCCATTGATAACCAAACACAATGCCAAGACAACAACAAAGCCGCTGATGGACCAATGTTTGTTAAAGGATGTATTGTAATGTTTTAAAAACGATTGATTAAAAAAATAAAATACCTGCTTTCTATTGCCTTTCTTTTTCTATATATAGAAGAAGCATCTGCACAAACACAGCAATCTATTGTAAAAGCAGAACATTTATTAGAAAACAATCAAATAGATTCTCTAAATAATATTATTCACAATTTATATAAAGACACTTTAAACACAAGCATACAAACCAAAGCCAGATTATTTTTGTTATTTGGAAGGTATTATGACAAAAAGAATAAAGAAGAAATTGCCGCTAACTATCTCACCAAAGCAGAAAAAATTTATAGTCAATTAAAAGATTCGGAGAATTTAGCCAAGGTAAATATTAATAAATTTCTATTATTCAAATCAAGAGAAAAATTAAATACAGACAAAGAATCTGAAATCTATTTAAAGCGCTTTTATGATTATGCGCTAATAAAAAAAGACACCAATAAACTAAAAGATGCCTATATGGGATATGCAATGCTACATCTTAACGAAAAAGGATTTAAAAAATCATTAGATTTTTATGATAAAGCGATGCTTTTCAGTAAAAAACTAAAAGATACCTTAAGTTTAGCAAAAATTTATAGTAATAAAGGTTTAATCTTTTCAACTTTTACACAAAAACAAGATTCTGCATTTTATTTTTACAAAAAAGCCTTATCTTTATTTAAACTCTTAGAAAAGAACAATCGTGTTTTTGGAACAACACTTAACTTAGGAATTTCATACTTATATGAAAACAAACCAAAAAAAGCTTTAAACTATTTTTATCAAGCAGATTCAATTCCAATAAAAGACCATAAAAACAATTCTAAGCGAATGCTATATAATTTTATGGCAAACACCTATGAGCAAACAAAAAACTATAAAAAAGCCTATGAATACTTAAATAAATACACTGCATTTAAAGATAGTGTAGATATTAAAGCACAAAATGTGGCTATTTCAGACATTCAAACAAAGTATGAAACTGCAGAAAAAGAAAAAGAAATTCTTAAATTACAAGCCACAAAGGCCAAACAACAAAATTTTTTAATTATCTTTGGCTTAGCTTTTTTTGGTTCTTTGCTTATTGGAGCGTTTGCTTATCTCAATTTGAAGAAGAAAAAAGATTTAGCAGAAAAAAGCAGGAAATTAGCAGAGCAGAATCAAAAATTAGAGCATCAAAAAGTAAAAAGTATCGTGAAAGAGCAAGAACTTAAAGTGTTAGATGCCGTAATGCAAGGGCAAGACAAAGAACGGAAACGTATTGCAGAAGATTTGCATGACAATTTAGGGAGCAAACTAGCCTTGCTAAAATTTAAGTTTGATAGTATGGAAATTGCCATTCAACACAATAAACAGTTGGTAACAAATTTTACTCACACCAGTAAATTATTAGACGATACGTATCAGACTGTTAGAAGTATGTCGCATTCTCAAAATGAAAGAGAAATCAAACACGGTTTAGTGTATCTTGTTAAAGAATTGGCTGCAAATATTTCTGATTCGAATACATTAGACATTAGCATTGAATCATTTGGTTTTGAAAAAGATCTTGAACAATCTATAGAACTTATGATTTTTAGAACCATTCAAGAGTTAATTACCAATATTATAAAATATGCAAACGCCAAACAAATAACCATTGATTTGAACTTATTTGATGATGCGCTAAATGTGATGGTAACAGATGACGGAAAAGGATTTGATACCAAAACGCTTAACAATAAAACCAACAACGGAATGGGTTTAAAAGCCATAAAAACCAGAATAGAAAACCTCAACGGACATCTTGAAATTGATTCAAGTATTGGTATTGGAACGTCTATTACAATGGAAATTCCTGTTGAATTTAAAACAATTTAATTATGATAAAAGTAGTCATAGGTGAAGACCACCAATCCTTAATTGACGGTTTAGCTTCTTTTTTTGAAAATGATACCAATATTAAAATTATTGGCTCTGCTCTTAATGGAGAAGATTTATTTGATTTAGTAGTTGCACTTAGACCAAGAGTAGTTCTTATGGATATTAGAATGCCAAAACAAGATGGTTTTTTTACTACAAAAAAAATAAAACAGCGTTTTAAATCTATTCATGTTATTGCTTTTACCATGTTTGATCAACCTGCTGCCGTAAATAAAATGTTAGATGCAGGTGCCATTGGTTATATTTTAAAAAATTCTGGGTTAAAAATAATGACCGAAGCTATTGAAACTGTTGCCAAAGGAATACCATATTTTGATCCAAACGTACTGGTAAACTTAGAAAAAGAAAAACGCAAACAAAAAAACCAAAAGCAAGGAAGGCTTTCCAAAAGAGAGCGAGAAATTTTGATTTTAATTGGTCAAGGACTAAAATCACAAGAAATTGCCGATAAATTATCCATTACCCTCAATACTGTAAATACACATAGAAAAAATATTATCCGCAAACTGAATTTAGAACCAAATACAGATTTAAAACAATATGCTATTGAAAGAAGATATGATTTTTAAATTTTTTATTTATTTAACACTTAATTTTTAATAAAGTATTAATTTGCACCAAAATT
>CAZYKN010000255.1:0-3544 GCA_964648135.1 uncultured Flavobacteriaceae bacterium | reverse complement strand
TTTTTTTTCATAGATTTCATTGTTTTTGTCTGTTCGTCTAATTATGCCCAACGGTTTGAATATGCGTAGTAATGGTTAAATAAGCACCTATTTTGAGTTGTAAAAATAGCATAATTTTTTGAATTTTACAAATCGGAAATAAAAAAGCAAAATTTAAAATTTTTTGCGGACTTTATAGATACAAAACCAACTTTGAATTTGGCAATTAGCCATTATTACGTATATTTTTTGTTGTGCATTGTTTACATTAGATTACTGCTATTATCACAATATTTACCGTTAAATTTAGAGTTGAATTTTCGTTAGTTACTTTTACTTTGTGATTGGCATATTCCGTTTTACTTATACAGTCAGATTGGAAAATTCCTTTTTTTCGAACTGATTAGAATATTTTGTAAAATATTACCAAGTATAACCAAATGATATACCAAAACTAACTTCATTATCTTCATTTTTTGGTATTATATAAACTGGATAGACTTGCATTATTATATTATGTATTGTGAATTTGTAGCCAATGCTAATTGAATAAGCAGAATCAAATCTTGGATAAAAAATCGTTGGTATTGTTCTATCATCCTTTAAGTGACTTGCAAAAGTCATAGAATATCCAATTCCAATATTTGCAAAATGATTTTTTTTACCGATTTGAAGTAATATTACATTTGGGATTGTAGTCATTGAATTAAATCTTAGATTTTGTTCTTCAACTTTTCCACTTGTGTAACCAACACCTGTTCTTGCATTTATATAAAAATAGTCACTAATTTTATAGATAGTCCTTTCATAATTAAGATTAAATATATTTCTTGTATGACCCATAACATCAAAGTAAATTGCATTTTTTTTAAAATTATTATCCGATTGTCCAAATATCACTTGATTAGTAATTATTATAAATATTAATATTATTTTTTTCATTAAATCAAAGATGTTTTTCTTGAATTCAGATTTATACTTTTTAATAATGCACAACGCAAGAATAAAAACGCTACCGTTTTAATGGTATTGTTGTTATTCTAAGTTGTAAAGTTAGCCTAAATAATTGATTTATGCAAGGATTGTTAATAAAAACGGATAAATACTTCAAAATCAACCTTATCATATTACATTATACTTTTCTCAAAATATTTTAAATATAATTTCAATATAATTAAATTTAGATTAGTATAAGCTCACAATGCTTTTTTGCAAATGTCTAAAAAAGTTGAGCATAATAAAAAACAAACCAATAAATTTAACTTTTTAATTAATTGGCTACAAATTGATTAAATAGTTATTTACTTATTTTTAGAATAGTAAAAGCACCTTTAACTACTATTATAAATACAACTGTTCCTATAACTAAATCAGGTATTCCTGTTTTTAACCAATACACTAATAAACCAGCAAGAATGACTCCTAAATTAATGATCACATCATTTGATGTAAAAATTAAACTTGCTTGTATATGAGCTTCTTCTTTACTTTTGGATTGTTGCATTAAATACAAACTATATCCGTTTGCAATTAAAGCTAAAACGGAAATTATAATCATTGTAGAAAAATTTGGTAATTCTTCCGCTCCAAAAAACCGTTTTAAAACTTCCACAAAGCCTAAGAGTGCTAAAATAATTTGAAAATATCCTGCGAGTCTTGCAATTTTCTTTTTTCTGATTAAGCTTCCTCCTATTGCAAAAAGACTTATTCCATAAACAAAAGAATCTGCTAACATATCTAAACTATCTGCTACTAAACCCATTGATTTAGAGAAAAAACCTGTAGTCATTTCAATAATAAAAAAAGCAAAATTTATTATTAGTACTTTCCATAAAAGCTGTTTCTGATTATGCTCTTCATTAAATTGTGTTTGATTCGTTTCTTTTGAGCTTAAAATCTTTCCTCCAAAATTTAATGAAATAATGGCTTGTTCAATCTTTTCTAAATCATTTTCATGAAAAACAACTAATTTTCTGTTAGGAATATCAAAATCAAGCATTTTAATACTTGATATTTCATCTAATTTCATACGAATAAGATTTTCCTCAGAAGGACAATCCATTTTAGAAATAATAAATGTTGTTTTTAGCATAAATAAAATCGTGTAAAACTAGTGCATCATTTTAAAAAGTAATTCTTTTAAAATATCATCTTTTGCCATTAAACTTGCTCCAACTCCTTTAGATTTCATATCTGCTTCGTGCAACATAGAAATAATTTGAGACACTTTTCGCATTGGATAATTTTTAGCAGCATCAAAATATTCTTTAACAAAAAACGGATGTACACCAAGTTTTGATGCAACATTATTTTGCGATTTATCTTTTAAACCATGAAATAACAACAACTTGGTAAATAAATCATTCAATAACGAAATGGTTACAACTAACGGATTAGCTTTATCGTTTTGTTTAAAATAATTGATAATAGCATTGGCTTTTACAATTTGCTTATTACTTATTGCTTTACGCAATTCAAAATTATTATAATCTTTACTGATACCAATGTTGGTTTCTATATCTAACGGACTTATAAGTGTATCTTTTGCTAAAACAATGCTTAGTTTATCTAATTCATTGCTTATTTTACTTAAATCTGTTCCTAAAAATTCCACCAACATCATTACTGCTTTGGGTTCAATTTTATAGCCTTTTGCGAGTAAATATTTACGAATCCAATCACCTACTTGATTTTCGTACATTTTTTTACTTTCAAAAAGTACAAAACCTTGTTTTTTTATGGCTTTGGCTAATTTTTTTCGAGCGTCTAATTTTTTGTATTTATAAGCAAAAACTAAAACAGTTGTTGGTTGCGGATTTAAAACATAAGCTACTAAATTTTCAATAGTACGTGATAAATCTTGCGCTTCTTTTACAATAATTACCTGTCGTTCTGCCATCATTGGAAAACGCTTTGCATTAGAAATAATTTCATCAATACTTGCGTCTCTTCCATAAATAACCATCTGATTAAAACCTTTTTCAGCTTCACTCAATACATTATTTTCAATATAATCTGATATTTTATCTATAAAATAAGGTTCTTCTCCCATTAAAAAATAAATGGGTTTGATATTACCTTTTTTTATATCTGCAATAATGGTATTCATCTGTTTATTTTAACTTCAAAGGTATTGAAATTAATTAAAGTAATTTTAATGGATGATTTTAATTATTAACAAAAATAGACTTTCAGTTATGGGTTTCTCTCAAAGATTTAAAAAACTCTCGCAAAGACGCTAAGACGCAAAGCGGTAACCAACCTATTATGAAAAAAATGGTTCTAGTTTGAAATTGCATTGTTAAATTAACCACAAGGGACACTAAGAAGACACTAAGTTCACAAAGCTGTTCGGGAAAATTGTTCCATATATATAAACATATCTTTAATATTTTTTTTGGACTTGTTGTTTGATTTTAATAACTCATACCAATTCAACATCAAAATACGCTATAAATTATTTATCTTTTTCCGTTTTACTGCACTTAAAATTTAAACCATAGCTATTGCTATGCTTGAAATTTTAAGATTGTAAAACAAAAAAATATTTCAAATTTATTTAGCG
>CAZYKN010000254.1:0-3576 GCA_964648135.1 uncultured Flavobacteriaceae bacterium | reverse complement strand
AACCGGTGGGAGAGTATGTCGCCGCCTTGCTTTTAAAATCCTTTTCAATTTTTTTGAAAAGGATTTTTTTTGATTATTTTATACTATTTAAAGTATTTAGCGTTTTAAGTTTATGTATTTTTGTAAATATTTTATACTAAATGAAATTATATATTTATTTTTTCTTTGTTGTTTCTTATTCTTATTCTCAAGTGGGAGGAGAAACGGTATTTAATTTTTTGAATGTATCTACATCAGGAAGACAAACCGCTTTGGGAGGGAAAGTTTTGACTTTATTAGATGATGTAAATCAACCAACTTGGAATCCCGCAGTAATTAGTCAAGAATTGGATAATAAGTTATCTGTAAATTATGTTAATTTTTTAAAGGATGTCAATTATGGTTCTGTAAATTTTTCTCATTTTTTTAATAAGAGATTTGGAAGTTTACATACTAATATTACTTTTGTAGATTATGGAAAAATGATTCGTGCAGATGAAACTGGAATAGAACTTGGGACATTCAATTCAAGGGATTTGCAAATTTCAATGGGATATTCTCGTAATTTGCCTTGGAGTGATATGTATATTGGTGGAAATATAAAATTCATTACTTCTATTATAGATAATTATACCTCTACAGGTTTTGCTTTTGATTTAGCTATTTTATATCATAATTATCGCAAACCATATCGTTTTACATTGGTTTTGAGAAATGCTGGTTTACAAGTCAATTCTTTTGATGCAGTTAGAGAAAAAATGCCAATGGAAATTATTTTAGGTGCATCATATGATTTAGAAGATCTACCATTAAGGTGGTATTTAACATTGGACAATTTGCAAAAATGGAATGTCTCTGTATTAAATCCATCTGATGTACAAAATAATATTAGTTCAGGAAAAGATGCAGAAAAAATTACTTTTTTAAATAATGCAGTTAGGCATTTTATCGTTGGTGCTGAATTTTTTCCGAAAGGGAAATTTAATTTAAGACTGGGGTATAATTTTAGAAGAGCAAGAGAATTACGACTGACTGAAACTAGAACATTTTCGGGTATTTCTGTAGGATTTGGTTTGAAAATGGGGAAATATAAATTGCATTATGCATATTCTAAATTTCATCCTGCTTCAAATACAAGTACTTTTAGTTTGGATATTAATTTAGAAAGTAAAATTAGATAAATTGAAAAAGAAAATTACAATTGCAATTGATGGATATTCATCAACAGGTAAAAGTACAATAGCAAAGGAATTGGCAAAAAAACTATCCTATCTTTATGTGGATACAGGAGCTATGTATAGAGCTGTAACCTTATTTGCGATGCAGAAAGGTTTGATTGATTCGAAAGAATTTGATTCTGACACTTTAGTTGCTTTATTAGATGAAATTTCTTTAAAATTTGTTTTTAATGATGCTTTGGGATTTTCAGAAATGTACTTAAATGGTAAGAATGTAGAGAAAGAAATACGTTCATTAGAAGTATCCAAATTTGTAAGTAGCGTGGCTACAATATCCGAAGTAAGGAAAAAATTGGTGGAGCAACAAAAGGAAATGGGAAAGAATAAAGGTGTTGTAATGGATGGTAGAGATATTGGAAGTGTGGTTTTTCCTAATGCAGAATTAAAACTGTTTATGACGGCTTCTCCAGAAAAACGAGCATATAGACGTTATAAAGAATTACTTGATAGAGGAGATACTGTAAGTTTTGATGAAATTTTGCAGAATGTACAACACAGAGATTATATTGATTCTACTAGAAAAGATTCACCTTTAATAAAAGCTAAAGACGCTATTGAATTTGATAATAGTAATATGGGATTGAACGAACAATTTGATCGTATATTAAATTTAGTAAAGCAAGTTATTGCAAAGCAATAATTATTTAATTTTTACACTCCATAAATAGGTAAAAGAGGATATTTTTATCCCTTCAGAGTTAAAACCTTCGGAAGTTAAAGTTACCGTTTGTCCTTTACCTGTTTGTATTGTTTTTTCAATTGCTTTTTTTATTTCAATACCATCTTTACATGAAAAATAAACCTTTCCTGTGGCTTTTTTATAAAAATCAGCAGTTTGATGCGTAACCAACATAGAAATTTTTTTTCCGCTACTCTCAATATGTTTCATAACAAGTATGCCTGTTGTTAGCTCAGATGCCATTCCTTGAACAGCCCAATATATCGATTTAAAAGGGTTTTGATTAACCCATTTGTGTTTAACCGTAGCAATAACTTCATTATTAGTTAATTTACTAACCCGAACTCCTGAAAAATAAGCGGAAGGTATTTTAAATAACAGAAAGCGATTCATGTTTTTAACCGTAAATTTTGTCATAATTTTTATTTAGTTTTCAAAAATACCATTAATTATTCGGTAATACCTTAAATCCGCAAAAGTATTTCTACTGCAAAGCCAAACTGCACGTCATTATTTCGAATGCTCATTTTCGATACACACCATAACTATAATGCTATGTTTGCGTGTCTCAAAACTGTGCTACACCAATTAATGCACATTTTGACTTTTCGTTACGAAAACCTTTGCAGATTTAAGATTAAAGAGTAAATTTACAGAACCTTACACAAACAATTTGGCATCATTTTTGTGTTATATTTCAAAACAATTTATATTATGAAAACATTAAAACAACTCGGAATATTTGCTATTATCGATCTATTTATACTTTCTTGCTCTTCGGTTCAAGTAAAGACAGATTACGATACACAAACGGATTTTACGCAATATAAAACTTTCGCTTTTTACAAAAAAGGAATTGATAAATCTAAAATATCCGATTTAGATAAACGCAGAATTTTACGAGCAATTGAAAAAGAATTATTAACCAAAGGAATGACAAAATCTAACAATCCTGATATGCTGGTTAGTATTTTTGCAAAATCCAAACAAAAAGTAGATGTTTACACAAACCCATGGTATCCATCGTACTACGGAATGTATTGGCAAAACAATGTTTCTAGATACACCGAAGGAACACTTTTTATTGATTTAATTGATAAAAATGGAAAAAAATTAATTTGGCAAGGTGTTGGCCGTGGAGCATTGAGCACATCAAACAAAGTAGAAAAAAAAGAGGAACGTATTAACGAATTTGTTGCCGAAATATTAAATAGATTTCCTCCTGGAAATGAAAAAAAATAACAAAATATACTTTTAACATTGATTATGAAAGAAAGACTATTTGTATACGGAACCTTAAGTCCTAATTGTCCAAATGAACATATTCTTAAAAATATTGGAGGAACATTTGAAAAAGCAACTGTTAAGGGAATTCTGTATGAAAAAGGTTGGGGAGCAGAAATGGGTTATCCTGGAATAAAACTTGACAAAAAAGGTGAAATTGTAAAAGGTTTCTTGTTTAGCTCCGATAAACTAAAAGAACATTGGTCTGAATTAGATAAATTTGAAGGAGAAGCATACGAGCGTGTATTAGCAAAAGTGGAAGTTGAAAATAAAACTACTATAGAAGCATTTATTTATGTTTTAAAAGATGACGGGTCAGATATAAAAATTGAGGGAAAGTTATAAAAAGTTATCCCATTTTCTTGTGCATGTAAAATAATTAATCTAACTTTACAA
>CAZYKN010000253.1:0-3578 GCA_964648135.1 uncultured Flavobacteriaceae bacterium | reverse complement strand
ATTTATAGCGTATTTTGATGTTGAATTGGTATTACATTCAACTTAGCGTATTTGCGCCTTTGCGAGAGTTTTATTTTTTATTTTGTAACCTTTGAGAGAAATTAATGGTTGCATAGATACAATTTTGTTAATTAATTTGTTAAGAAAAAATATATTTAAAAAGATAGATAGTCCCTCTTTTGTGTATCTTTCCATTAAATTAAACAGTAACTTTATGGATGATTTTATGAGTGAAGATGACCGATTGGCTTTAAAAAAGTTTGAATCGATGTTGCAGTCTAACAAAGTTTATTTCTTTGATTCAGAAGAGTTTGAAGAAATTGTATATCATTATATGGATTTAGGAAAACTGAGTTTGGCAAATAAAGCCATCGATTTAAGTTTGTCTCAACATCCAACGTCACTAGCTTTAAAACTGATTAAAGTAGAGCTTTTAATTTTTCAAAATAAACATAAATTAGCTTCTAAATTATTAAATCACATTGCGAGTGTTAATCCGTTAATTCATGAAATTTATATTCACAAAGCAGCCATTGCATCAAAATCTGACGATCACGATGAGGCTATTATACAACTTTCAATCGCTTTAGATTTTGCCGATGATGATGAACAAGCAGATGTTTATGCGCTTTTAGGAATGGAATATTTATTTGTGGAAAAATTTAAAGATGCCATAGATCATTTTGATATGTGCTTAGATGTTGATGTTGAAGACTATGCAGCATTGTACAACATTGTGTATTGTTTTGATATGCTTGACAATCATACAGAAGCCATTGAATACTTAAATGAGTATATTGATAGAAATCCGTATAGTGAAATAGCTTGGCATCAATTAGGAAGACAGTATTTAAACTTAAAAAAATACGAAGATGCCATTAGAGCTTTTGATTATGCAATACTTATTGACGAGCAATTTATTGGAGCATATCTAGAAAAAGGAAAAGCCTTAGAAGCAGAGAAAAAATACAAAGAAGCTATAACTAACTATATGATAACATTAGAGTTAGATGACCCAACAGCGTTTACTTTTTTGCAAGTAGGTTATTGTTATAAGCAATTAAATGATTATAATTTAGCTTTAGGTTTTTTGCATAAAGCAGTTGAAGAAGATCCGTTATTAGATAAAGCATGGTTAATGCTAACCGATTTATATTTTGATTTAAATGAAAATCAAAAAGCTTTGGTTTACATAAACCAAGCATTAGATGTTGATGCTACAAATACCGATTTTTTAAATAGATATGCAGAAATAAGTATCCGTTTAAATTTATTTGAAGAAGCTGTTGTTGCTTTTAGAGAATCTATTAATTTAGGAGATGAACGTCTTGTGATTTTTATGGCTTTAGCCGATTTATTACACTATATAGGAGAATATAACGATGCTAAGGATGTTTTAATTCAAGCAGCTAAAAAATATAAAAATGCCATTGAAATTGAATATAGATTAGCTGGAATTCACTTTTTATTGCACGAAGACCAACAAGCAATGGCTTTTCTTGAAAAAGCATTACAAGCAAATCTTAATTATAAAAAAACAGCCCAAGATCTCTTTCCTGAAATGTTTTTAAGAAATGAAGTAATACAACTTATTTCAAAATTTATTTAATGAAACGCAATATAAAAGAGTACTTTATTATTGGTTTAAAAGGTGTTGCTATGGGTGCAGCAGATGTTGTGCCTGGAGTATCTGGCGGAACAATAGCTTTTATTTCTGGTATTTATGATGAGTTAATAGACAGCATTAATTCTTTTGATTTAAGCAAAATAAAAATGTTAAAATCAGAAGGGATTGTAGCTACATTTAAAGCAGTAAACGGTGCTTTTTTAATGAGTTTACTTTTAGGAATTGGTTTAAGCGTACTTTCATTAGCTCGTTTATTTAAGTATTTAATTGAAAATAAACCCATTTTTATTTGGGCTTTCTTTTTTGGATTAGTGCTTGCAAGTATTGTGTTTATTGCTAAACAAATAGAAAAATGGTCAATTTTAGCTGTTGTTATGTTAGTGATTGGTGCAGGATTGGCTTATTATATAAGTATTGTTCCTGCAATGGGTTCGTCTAATAATTCTCCGCTCTTTTTAATGTTAGCTGGTGCCTTAGCCATTTGCGCTATGATATTACCAGGTATTTCAGGTGCATTTATTTTGCTTTTACTAGGTGCATATAAACCAGCATTAGATGCAATTCACAATTACGATTTTAAGAAAATAGCTTTTTTAGGAATTGGTGCTGTTATTGGCTTGCTGTCCTTTGCAAAAGTGCTCAAATGGCTCTTTAATCATTATAGAAACGCAACTTTGGCATTATTAACAGGCTTTGTAATAGGTTCTTTAAATAAAATTTGGCCTTGGAAAGAAGTATTAAAATCAGAAATGATTAACGGAAAACTTAAAATTTTACAAGAAAAAAATATTTCACCATTCGCAGTAGAAAATAATCATTTATTTGCTGCAATAGGATTGGCTATTATGGGATTTTTAGTAATTTTGGTTTTAGAAAGAGTAGGTAAACATCAAAAAAATTAATCTATTGCTTTTTTAGATTTAATTCTAAAAATTAGTTTTGTATTCCTAAATTAAAACATTACAACCATGAAAAAAATAAGTATTCTTCTTCTATTACTGTTTATCCTAATTTCTTGCTCAAAAAAAGAAGTTAAAGTGCCTAAAGTTGCCATGAACGGACAAGAAGAAGTGTTAAATAATTCGGCAATTTGGATGTTTTATAATAAAGAAGGAAGTTTAGATTTAAACGAGAACAACAGAATTTCTTCAACCAATTGGTTTTTTAATATAGACAAACATCTTAAATTAAAAGATTTGATGCCAGAAGTTATTCGTTTAAAAATAAAACACAATAAAAAATCACCTCATAACACTAAACCTATGAGTAATTATTTTACTTATGTTAATTCACTTAATGATCATTTGTCTTTCTATCCATTTGATTCAATACAATATCAACTAATTAAACAAGATAAAAAGCCTCATTCCTCTAAAGATACATTAATTGTAGAAATTCAAGATAGAAATGTTCATTTGCCAAATCAGGCTAATTATAAAATAATTCAACCTGTATTTGATGGTGAAATGAGTTTTCAAGAGTATTTTGAGTCAGTGGTACTTTTAAAAAAATTAGTATTGCCTGCTACTATTTCTTCAAAAGAATATATTGTGGACTAAATTTTACAGAATATAAAGATTACTCTTTTATTATTTTAAAAAGACTTAATTGTTTATTAGATTTAGAATCAGTTATTTTAAGAATGTATATTCCACTTTTTAATTCTGAAATTTGTATTTCATTCTGTTTAATTATACCATTTTTTATGATTTTACCAGTTAATGAATAAATGGTGAATTTTTGATTAACAAATTTTTCTGAGATGCTTATTTTATCTGATGATGGATTTGGATAGGCAGACATATTTGTATTAAAATAATCATTAACAAGAAGAGAATTGGGACTTTTAGAAGCAAATGAACTATTTCCAAAAGCACCTAAATTTATGGTGTTACCATTAGGTATTGGCTCGTTAGTATAATCAGACGTTGCATCTCCTGCATCAATACAA
>CAZYKN010000252.1:0-3581 GCA_964648135.1 uncultured Flavobacteriaceae bacterium | reverse complement strand
AAACCTAAAAATGATAACCTATTCTTAAATGTAAATTCAAAGCAAGATGACCTTGGGAATTTAAATATTCACTTTCTGCAAAGAAATATTTATAACCTAAACCAATACCAGTTTCATAATTAAAATGTGTTCCAATATTTCTACGTATTCCCCAAGTTGGAACAATGGCTATTTGGTTTGGCACACTTAAATTATCGTAATTTGAAATGACAAACCAATCTGGATGATAACTAGTGTTTAATGAAATGAAGTTACCACTATTGTTGGAGGTGTTTTTAGATTTTGAAGCTCTTTTTAATAAATTATAATACCATTTAGGCTCTAAAGTGATAACAGGAGCAAATATATATCCTGTTTTAGTATAAAGCGTACCATCAAAAATACCAGCATCTAAACCAATTTCACTCCTTAAAGCAAGTTTACGGGTTAATTTTGTTTCATTGTGAAGCCAAATTCCTAAGACTCCAATTTGAATTCCGTTGATTGATTTTTCTACACTAACATCTTTAGTTTGTGATTGTGCTACAAGTGTAATTCCGCTTAGAATTATAGCAAATAATAATTTTTTCATTTAAAAGAGTTTAATTAATTACATCAACAACTATCAATAATTATTCCAAAATTCTCGTTTTTTATTCAAATCTTCTTCTTGTTTAAAGAATTTTTCTTTTTCTACTTTTGGAACTTTTAGAAAGGAAGGATGTTGTTCTATGGCAAACTCTATTTTCTTTACAATATCATCATGAGTTTCATTTTCATAATCAATTTCTAAAGGTTTTTTAATCACAAAAGATTGTAGGATGCCTCGTTTTTTTATGAGCAAGCCTTTTTTGTCAAAGGAACGTCTAAATCCGTCAATAACAATAGGTACAACAATGGGTTTATTTTGTTTTATAATATGTGCTGTTCCTCTACGAATAGGTTTAAAAGGCTTTGTAGTTCCTTGTGGAAATGTTATGAGCCAACCATCTTTTAAGGCTTTACTAATATTATTAACATCGCTCATTTTAACTTGACGTTTAATGTCTTTTCCTTTAGCTCTCCAAGTTCTTTCAATAGAAACAGAACCAGCATAAGCCATTATTTTAGGTAATAATCCAGAACGCATGGTTTCTTTTGCAGCAACAAAATAAATATTAGGTTTAGGTTTCCATAAGTAGCCAACATCTTTAATGGTATCTACTCTTCCGCTTAAAGAAGCATTAAATACATGAAACATTGCCACTACATCTGCAAAATAGGTTTGATGATTGGCTACAAAAAGTACATTTTTATCTGGTAAATCTCTAATAATTTCAGAGCCTTCAATTTGTAAAGTATTAAAACCTCTGTATCTTCTATGAGAAATAACCCCTAAAATAAAAATTAAAGCTCTCTTTAAAAATAAGGCATTCCCAAAAACATCTTGTTTATATAATTTCATTTTGCCATTAGTTTATTTATGTTGCAAAATTACAAAATTAAAAGCTATTGCATAGCTAATTTAAACAATTCCTTTACTTCATTCAAAATCATAGCAGTTGCACCCCAAACAATATGTTCATCAATTTTAAAACAAGGAACTTCCATCTTTTTACCGTATGATGTGTTAACAAATTCAGTTCCTACATATTTATCTTTCAATAATTCACTAACTGAAACTTCAATTAATTTAGCAACTTCTTCGTTAGTTTTAAATTCAGGGATTTCTGAATTAATTCCTATAAACGGAGTTACTAAAAAATTACTGGTTGGAATATAGACCTGAGATAAAGGAAATACAAATAAGATGTCACAATAATTTAAACCAAGCTCTTCCATAGTTTCTCGTTTTGCCGTATCTTTTAAGGTCTCATCTTCTGCTTCTTTTTTTCCTCCAGGAAAACTTACCTGAGCACTATGTTCACCATCATAATCAGCTCTTAAAGTTAATAAAATACAAGTTTTATCATCTTGATTAGGATAAATATAACCCAAAACAGCAGCTTCTTTTGCGTCTTGTACTGAAGCGATGTCAATATCTAAACGCTCTTTAGGGCTCATAACATCTTGGAATTCTTTGCCATTATAGTCTTCAGTGGTTGTTATATCTTTCATTTTTGGTATTATGTACATAAAGTCATCAAAATCCATAATTTATTATATTTTTACAGTTGGTTATATTTCGTAAGTTTTAATCGAATATATCGACAAATCAAATTTAATAATTATTTTTGGAATATTTATAAATAAAAGAGCACATTAGGAATTTAGCAATACAGATTGTTCATATTCCATATTTTAAAATAAAAAACACATGAAAATAGGTATTGTTTTATATCCAACATTTGGAGGAAGTGGAGTTGTAGCAACAGAATTGGGCTTAGCCTTAGCAAAACAAGGTAATGAAGTCCATTTTATTACTTACCACCAACCTGTTAGATTAGATTTATTGACCGAAAATGTGTTTTTCCATGAAGTATTTGTTGAAGAATATCCTCTTTTTCTTTACCAACCTTATGAATTGGCTTTGTCAACCAAAATGGTAGATGTTGTTCTTCGTTATGAATTGGATTTGTTGCATGTGCATTATGCAATACCTCACGCTTATGCAGCTTATATGGCGCAACAGATGCTTAAAGAAAAGGGTAAATATATTCCGTTTGTTACTACGTTACACGGAACAGATATCACCTTGGTTGGAAGTCATCCTATCTATAAAACTGCGGTTGAATTTAGTATCAATAATTCAAATGCTGTAACCACAGTATCAGATAGTTTACGTAATGATACTTTGCGGTTATTTAAGGTTAAAAAAGAAATAGATGTAATTTATAATTTTATTGATACAAATAAATATCCATCTGTTAATGCAGAAGAATGCAATAGGAATTCTTTAGCACGTGAAAATGAGAAAATCATCACACATGTAAGTAATTTTAGACCCGTAAAACGGGTAGATGATGTGGTACGGATATTTAATGAAATTCAAAAAGAAATACCAGCTCGTTTAATATTAGTTGGTGAAGGACCAGAACGTGAAAAAGTCGATTTAGTTTGTAAAGAGTTAGGGATTAAAGATAAAGTCCTTTTTTTAGGAAATTCTAATGAAGTGAATAAGGTTTTATGCTATTCAGATTTATTTTTATTACCTTCAGAAACAGAAAGTTTTGGTCTTGCTGCTCTTGAAGCAATGGCAGCTAAAACTCCTGTGATTTCTTCAAATTCTGGAGGTTTACCTGAGGTAAATCTTCATGGAGTTACAGGCTTTTTAAATGATGTAGGGAATTTTAAAGCCATGGGAAAAAATGCCATTCATATTTTAAAAGATGAAAAAATACTTCAAGAATTTAAATTAAATGCTTATAAACATTCTCAGAATTTTACTTTAGAGAAAATCTTGCCTCAATATCTTGAAATTTATGAAAGAGTTTTAGAAGAAGTGGCAATTTATAGATTTTAAAAAACGAATTTTCAATGTTTAATAGCGTTCATTAATTAGTTTCATTGCGTTGTTGCTTTAAGTTTTTACTTTTTTATAGCAAAGACACAAAAAACACTAGTTATGAGTGATAAGTATAAAAAAATAGTTAAAACCAAGTTTTATTCCATATAAAACCCTG
>CAZYKN010000251.1:0-3581 GCA_964648135.1 uncultured Flavobacteriaceae bacterium | reverse complement strand
TAGTCTGTAGTCTTTGGTATATAAGAACAAAAAAGAAATACATGAAATATTGGAAACGCTACACAAAACAAGAGCAAAACAAAATTATTGATGCTGCTTTACAGAAAAATGTAAATTTTTTAACAGATATTAGTTTAGGTTTACCAGCATCAAAATTAGATGAAATGGTGTTTTCTAGTGATGCTCCTTATCTTAAAGATTCGCCTTTATTAAGAACTTTTGTAAATAATCCCAATCATATTGGTTGCCATACTACAGGAATTTCTGAAGATTCGTTTGCAGGAACACACCAATTAGAACGAGAGGTTTTACAGGTTTTGGCTGTAGATATTTTTAAATGTACATCAGATTTTGATGGCTATATGGCAACTGGAGGAACAGAAGCAAATATTCAAGCACTTTGGGTGTATCGTAATTTATTTAAAAATGAATTTAAAGCAACACAAGATGAAATAGTGATTATCTGCTCAGAAGATTCTCATTATTCAATGCCTAAAGGTGCCAATTTATTAAATCTTGATATTGCTCAAATTCCAGTGGATTTTAATTCTCGTGAAATTCTTGAAGATGAATTAGAAAAGATAATTCTTCAGCTTAAAGCGAAAGGAAAAAAATATTTTATTGTGGTTTCAAATATGGCAACCACTATGTTTGGCTCTGTTGATAATCCAGAAACTTATGCTAATGTACTTATTAAACATCAATTGGAATTTAGAATTCATATTGATGGTGCATTTGGTGGTTTTGTTTATCCTATAAATACCGAAAAAACAAGTGTTAATTTTTCTAATAAACACATAAGCTCTATTACCATTGACGCACATAAAATGTTACAAGCTCCTTATGGAACAGGTGTTTTTATTTGTAGAAAAGGCTTAATAGAAAATGTTTTAACCAAAGAAGCTCAGTATGTTACAGGAATGGATTTAACACTCTCTGGTTCTCGTGCAGGTGCAAGTGCCATTGCGGTTTGGATGATTTTATTTTCTTACGGTCCTTACGGATGGTTTGAAAAAATTAGCATATTACTTATGCGTACACAATGGCTTTGTGATGAGCTTGATGCTTTAAATATTAAGTATTACCGTCATCCTAGATTAAATATTGTAACCATGCACTCAGAACATATTCCTGATGAATTGATGCACAAATACCACTTAGTTCCAGAAACACATGATGGCAACCATAAATGGTTAAAAATTGTGATTATGGATCATGTAGAAGTAGATGACTTAATGGCTTTTGTAAACGATTTAAAAGCTCTGAATACCTTTAAGGCATAACAACAATATATCCTTTTTTTGTTTTTCTGTGATATTTCCCATTCCAATAATGGTATTTTTTCCCTTTTACCACAACAATTTTATGATGTTTAGGTGCTTTTATATAAACTACTTTTGTTGAATGACGAACAACAGGTCTAGTTTTAACAACACATGATTGTAATAAAAAAATAACTACACTAAGCTTTAAAAATAAATAAATTTTTGATTTCATAATATAATTGTATTAAGATGAATATATCAATAAGACTTTATAAAAGATAAAAGGTTTAAAGTGATTGTTATTTATTAGTTTTGTGAAAATATTAAAAACATGTTTAAATTATTAATTTACAAACTATTTCCAAAACGGTTTTCGCTTTTAAAAGCTTATGTACTCACCTTTTTAAGTATTTCTTTTCTGTTAAGAGTGGTTTTTTATTTTTGGTCTTTTAGTGAAATTCCGTTTTCAATACTACATTTTTTAAGAACTTTTGTTACTGGATTGTTTTATGATTTAGGTGTAATTTCCTTTTTTGCCATACCATTTTCTTTGTATTTACTCTTGTTTCCACAAAAATATTATGGAAGTTTACTAGATAAAATAATCATTAATTTTGCATACTTTTTAGGAATACTCATTTTTGTATTTACCTTTTTTGCTGAAATTACCTTTTGGGAAGAATTTAAACGCAGATTTAATTTTATTGCAGTAGATTACCTTATTTACACTTATGAAGTAGTTGAAAATATCAATCAATCTTATCCGTTACCATTATTGATTTCTGGTGTGGTGATTATCACTTTACTATTGATTTATTTTGCGAAAAAACGAAATGCTTTTAAGAATACTTATACTAACAATGATACGTTTAAAACCAAACTAATTCCTGCTTTATTTTGGATTATTATAGCTGGAATTTTTTCCTTATTTGTTACCAATAAACATGCAGAATGGTCAAAAAATCGTTATGAAAATGAATTGTCAAAATCTGGTATTTACTCCTTTTTTGCTGCATTTAGAAATAACGAACTCAACTTTAATGAGTTTTATAAAACAAATGATTTGGCTACTTCATTAAAAGAAGTTAAAAATTTGGTTGCTGTAAAAAGTGATGAATTTATAAGTGATAAAAATCCTATTAAACGCATTGTTCACAACACCGATTCATTAAAAGAAAAACCTAACGTTATCCTTATTTGTATTGAAAGTATGAGTGCAGACTTTTTACAAAAATTCGGAAACAAACAAAAAATAACTCCATTTTTAGATGATTTAATTGGTAAAAGTGTATTTTTTAACAATGCGTTTGCAACAGGAACAAGAACCATAAGAGGTATGGAAGCTATTGTGCTAAGTGTTCCGCCAACTGCAGGAAGAAGTATTGTTAAAAGACCAAACAACAATAATTTGTTTTCAATTGGCGAAGTCTTTAAACAACAAGGATATAGCAGAACGTTTTTCTATGGAGGTGATGGCTATTTTGATAATATGAATCAGTTTTTTGGTGGAAACGGCTTTGATATTGTTGATCGTGGTCGTGGCTTTTTATTAGGAGATAATTTTAACGCCAAACGAACAAATATTAATGATAACGAAGTAACTTTTGAAAACGCTTGGGGAGTTTGTGATGAAAATAGCTTTGATAAAGTTATTCAACAAGCAGATATAGCTCAAAAAGAAGGAAAACCTTTCTTTAATTTTATTATGACTACTTCAAACCATAGACCATACACTTATCCTGAAGGTAAAATTGATATTCCAAGTGGAACTTCACGTGCTGGAGCTGTTAAATATACCGATTTTGCAATTCAAGAATTTATAAATAAGGCAAAGAAAAAACCGTGGTTTAAAAATACTGTTTTTGTAATTATGGCAGACCATTGTGCGAGTAGTGCTGGTAGATCTGAATTGGATGTAGCACATTATCATATTCCTGTTTGGATTTATAATGTACCAAATATCAAACCACAAGAAATAAATACAATGACTTCGCAAATTGATGTTTTTCCTACCTTGTTTGGATTGTTAAATTGGACATATACTTCACAATTTTTTGGAAGAGATGTTACCAAAATTGAAGATAATCAACAACGAGCCTTAATAGGAAATTATCAAAAATTAGGCTTACTTAAAAAAGATAAAGTAATGGTTTTAGGAACGGTAAAAACAGCAAATTTTTATCAATGGGAAAAACAAAACAACAACCTAAAACCTTTACCAATGGATGATGATTTTTTAAATAAAACCATTTCTTATTACCAATCTGCTGACTATTTATTTAAAAATGGTTTAATGAAACTTGAAAAGTAAATTTT
>CAZYKN010000250.1:1562-3591 GCA_964648135.1 uncultured Flavobacteriaceae bacterium | reverse complement strand
TTATTTTTGAACTACTTGTAAAACATTATTTTTACCAACAACGTTTTTATCAAAAAAAATCATCAATCAAAACGCTCTATACTGAGCCGTAATTTCAAAAACATGCTTTAATATTTTTTGTTCTTTTTCATCAAAAGTTATTCCTCTTCTTTTCATTACTACTTTGGCAACTTCATTCACCTTTGGCATAAGATAAGTTTTAAAACCTGCATTTCCTCCCCAAGAAAAAGACGGAATAAAATTACGAGGAAAATTTCCTCCAAAAATATTAGCACTTACTCCAACCACAGTTCCTGTATTAAACATGGTGTTAATTCCGCTTTTAGAATGATCGCCCATCATTAAACCACAAAATTGAAGTCCCGTTTTAGCAAATCGCTCTGTTTCATAAGACCATAATTTAACCTCAGCATAATTATTTTTTAAATTAGAATTGTTGGTATCTGCACCTAAATTACACCACTCACCTATTACGGAGTTTCCTAAAAAGCCATCGTGTCCTTTATTTGCATAACCAAAGAAAACCGAGTTACTCACTTCTCCTCCAACTTTACAATGCGGACCAATACTAGTGTCTCCATAAATTTTTGCTCCCATTTTTACGGTTGAACTTTCTCCTAAAGCAAATGGTGCTCTAATCATTGCGCCTTCCATTACTTCGGAATTTTTCCCTAAATAAATAGGTCCTTTAGAAGCATTTAATGTTGCAAAATTAATAACAACTCCTTCTTCAATAAAAATATTTTCTTTGTGGATACATTGTACCGTTTCAGGAATAGGTTCAGACATTCTATTTTTCGTTAATAAATCAAAATCCGCTTGAAGTGCAATTCCGTTTAAAGCAAAAATATCCCAAGTATTTTTAATTTGTATAAATTTATCTTTACATTCAACCAATTGATAATCATCAAAATTAACCTCATCTTGTGTATCTTTAGTATGAAAAGCTATAATTTCATCATCTTTAACTAAGGCTTGCTTTTCTTTTAAATTTTTAATCTGTTCTACCATGGTATTCGTCGGTAAAAAAGAAGCGTGTATCATTATATTATCTTCCATTTCTACCATTGGATATTTTTCTTCTAAATACGCTTCCGTTAAGGTAGTTGTTGTCAATCCTAAATACTTTTCCCACTTTTCACGGATAGTTAAAATTCCAATTCTAATCTCAGCAACAGGTCTAGTATAAGTAAAAGGCAAAAGCTGTTTTCGGTATTCACCATCGTATAATATATAATTCATCTTTTTTGGTTATATTGTTAATGATTTTCCTATTTCTAGGATGGTTAATTCTTTATTTCTTAGTTTAAATTTTTCTTTTGCTTTTTGATGATCAATTTCAATATATCCAAAAGTATCAAAATGATAGGCTAATATTTTATTGCATTCCACAAAATCTGATGCAATAATGGCAGAATCAATTCCCATAGTAAAATTATCGCCAACAGGCAAAATAGCAAGGTCTAATTTACATTGTAATGGAATTAATTTCATATCCATATTCAAAGCCGTATCACCAGCAATATAAACATTCCCTTCATTGGTTTCTAGGATAAAACCAGCAGGATTTCCACCATAAGAACCATCAGGAAAAGAACTTGAATGAATGGCATTGGTCATGGTTAATCTTCCAAAATCAAATTGCCAAGAACCACCGTGGTTCATAGGATGCCCTTTAAGACCTAATTTTTCATAATGTGTGATAATCTCAAAATTAGAAACTATTGTTGCATGGGTATTTTTAGCGATTGTTTCGGCATCTAAAATATGATCTTGATGTGCATGAGTGAGTAAAATATAATCAGCTTTTAAGCTATTTATATTAATGTGCTTTGCTTTTTCATTAGCTGAAATAAACGGATCTACAATAATAAATATATTGTTAATTTCTAATTGTAAACTAGCATGACCCAAAAATGTTACTTTCATAATTCTATTTTAATAAAAGGTTTCTGCTAAAATTAGCTTTACAAAGATATAAAACAAAAGCAAAAGAATTTTATGTTTTGGTATAAATATTTAGATTAAG
>CAZYKN010000250.1:0-1462 GCA_964648135.1 uncultured Flavobacteriaceae bacterium | reverse complement strand
GCCTTTGCGAGAGAAAACAAGCAAGCAATTACATTTTTTTTATTAATTTCAACATTCAAAATTAAAAATTCAAAATATATTTCCTACCTTTGAAATCCAATATAAATTATATACAAAATGCAAGATATTATAGATAGATTTTTAAGATATGTAAAAATCGACACCAAGTCTGATCCAGAAAACGAAGAAGCTTTTCCAAGTACTGAAAAACAATGGGATTTAGGAAACCTTTTAGTAAAGGAACTCAAAGAAATGGGCATGGAAGACGTAAGTATTGATGAAAATTGTTACGTTATGGCAACCTTACCAAGCAATGTAGCTTATAAAGTACCAACTATTGGTTTTATTGCACATATAGATACAAGTCCAGATTTTACAGGAACTAATGTAAAACCACAAATCCATAAAAATTATGACGGTAAAGACATCGTTTTAAACAAAAAAGAAAACATTGTACTTTCTCCAGATTATTTTGAAGATTTATTGCTGTATAAAGGGCAAACATTAATTACAACAGACGGTACAACCTTGCTTGGCGCTGATGATAAAGCAGGTATTACCGAAATTATGTGCGGAATGAAGTACCTTATTGAACATCCAGAAATTAAACACGGAAAAATAAGAGTAGGTTTTACACCTGATGAAGAAGTTGGTAAAGGTGCTCATAAATTTGATGTCAAAAAATTTGATGCAGCATGGGCTTATACCATGGATGGTTCACAAGTAGGCGAATTAGAATATGAAAATTTCAATGCAGCTGGAGCAAAAGTTACCGTAAATGGTAGAATTGTACATCCTGGTTACGCCAAAGGAAAATTGGTAAATTCTATGAGTATTGCATCGGAATTTATTATGGCAATGCCACAAGACGAAACTCCTGAAACAACTGAAGGTTACGAAGGTTTTTATCATCTATACGATTTAAAAGGTGTGGTTGAAAAAACTACTTTTGGTTATATTATCCGTGATCATGACAGAAAGAAATTTGAAGCTCGAAAAGTATTTTTCCAAGAATTAGTTGATAAGTTTAATACTAAATATGGTAAAGGAACCGTTGAAGTAGAAATTAAAGACCAATACTTTAATATGCGTGAAAAAGTTGAACCTGTAATGCACATTGTTGATATTGCTGAAGATGCTATGAAACAATTAGGTATAAAACCACTAATAAGTGCTATTCGTGGTGGAACTGACGGCTCTCAATTATCGTATATGGGTTTACCTTGTCCTAATATTTTTGCAGGAGGACATAATTTTCATGGACGTTATGAATTTGTAGCTGCAGAAGCTATTGAAAAAGCAACACAAGTAGTTGTTAAAATAGCTGAATTAACCGCTAAAAAATATGAATAATACCTTTTACAATTTGAGTAGAAAAAATAATAGCAACGGTTATTTTTTCTTTAAATGATTACCTATAAAATCGGCTCAAATTGTATTTTTAAACTAACCTCACAGGTTT
>CAZYKN010000249.1:0-3594 GCA_964648135.1 uncultured Flavobacteriaceae bacterium | reverse complement strand
GTATCATAATCGTCCATACAAACAATTCTTACATTCCAATTGTGTTTTTGTAATTGTGTGGCTAAAGCTAAGGACTGACTTTCTACTCCAAAGATTACGGCATCTCGTGTGCTTGTTGCTAAGGTTAATTTAGCTTTTAAATGGCTCTCTTTAACTTTATTTAAAGACCATTTGAATAATGGTGGTCCAATAAGCTGATTTAAAACAATCATAGCAATAACAATGGTTTCAAACTGAGAACCCCAAGCTCCAAATTCATGTGCAATAATTGTGGCTAAACCTAAGGCAACTCCTGCTTGAGGTACATAAGGCATCCACGAAATGTGCATAAATGATTTTGGATCTTTTGCTGATAGTACACCAACAATTCCTCCAAAATACATGCTTATCATCCTTAAAAAGAAAAGCGCAACTGCAATTCCAAACACACTCATTAAGGTTTGAATGGATAATGATGCGCCAACCAAAGTGAAAAATACAATGTATATTGTAGGACTTATTTCTTCTATTAATTCCGCAAATTCTAAACGGTGTTTACTGTAATTCGTTAAAACAAAACTTCCAATAATACTTATTAGTAAAGGTTCTAAAACAATTTCATGACCAAAATAATGTGCTGTGTGGTGTTGCACATAATCCGTAAATAAATAAACTCCAAAACCAATCAATACAATATAAACCATTCTTATTTTATGGTTGATGTTTAGATTAAATGGTATTTGTAGTAATTTTCCTAATAAAAAACCTAATCCAAAGGAAATGATAAGCTCTATTAATAAAATAACAAAAAAGAAAGCATCAATGGTTTCATTATTGATGAAGGCTTTTGCAATTGAAAAAGTAATGGCAAACAAAATAATAACTAGAACATCAATAAAAACGGTAACACCTAAAACGGTTTTTGTGAACGGACCATTAGCTCGCATTTCTTTAATAATTGCAATAGCTGATGACGGTGAACGAGCAACAAAAATAGTCGCAAATAAAATACTTACTGCAATTTTATGAGTTGCTTGCATCTTTGCCATAAACGGAATATATCCACTTGCAAAATAAACGACAAAAGTAGTGATGAGAAAAGTGATGAATAATTGACCAATAGTCATCCATTTTATACTTCTCATCCTGCTTCGTAAATCATCTATGTACAGTTCTGAACCTGCAGAAAAAGCAATAATAGCTAAGGCAATTTGATTTAGAAAATTTAATTTTCCAACTTCTCTAACGGTAATAAAATTTAAAAAAGAAGAACCTCCAATAATTCCTGTAATAATTAATCCTGTAATGATAGGAAAATTTACTTTTTGAAATACTTTTGATATCCTTTCAGCTGCGATAGATACAATTAGAAAACCTATTAAGTATGTTATGAGTATTTTAAAATCCAATGAGTTTATTTTTTATTTTGGATAAAGATAAAATAATTTTTGATTAATACTAATTTATTATTGAATCTAAAAAAAAGTAGTAAAACATTTGTTTATGATAGTAATACTATTATATTTGCAAAAAATATCAATGTAATATGGATAATTTAAGTGTTTTAATAAAAGTAGAAGAGCAATTATATGTTCGAAATCCAGATTCTTCAAAACTAGGACAGAAAATAATTACAACGAGTATTGAAATGATTAATCAGCTTGGTTTTGAAAAGTTTACGTTTAAAAAATTGAGTACTCAAATACAATCCACAGAGAGTTCAGTGTATCGTTATTTTGAAAATAAGCATCAGTTATTGTTGTATTTAACGAGTTGGTATTGGAATTGGATGTTCTATAAAATTTATATGGCTACCGTTAATATAGATTCATCAATAATAAAATTAAAAAATGCGATTGATATATTGACAAAAGACACCAAAGAAGATGAAGCAATTTTGTATGTGAATGAAATTTTATTGAATAAAATCATCATTACCGAATCGTCTAAGGCAATCCATACAAAAAATGTGGATAAAGAAAATGAAAACGGTTGTTTTGAATCGTATAAAAAAGTAATTAATAAAGTAGCAGATTTGGTTTTGGAAATCAATCCAAATTTTCAATACGCTCACATGTTAGTTGCTACGGTAATTGAAGGAGCACAACAGCAACAATATTATATTAACCATTTACCTTCCTTAACTGATAATGCTAAAGTAGAAGATACCATTGCTACTTTTTATAATGAAATGGTTTTTAAAATGATAGCTTAACTAAATTAAAAAATAAATATATTAATTAAATTAAACAAAAATGAGAACAAAAATGAGAACAAAAGTAGCATTAATGATGTTTGGAATAGTATTCCTTTCACTAACATCTTGTAAAGTATATAAGAAAGGTGATGCAAAATTAGCACCAAAGAAAGAGCTTGTTACTAAAGCAAAAAAAGAAGAACATAAACATGTAAAATGGACACATGCGGCAGGAGAAAACGGTCCAGAAAATTGGGCTAACCTTGGTGATGAATTTGTGCAATGTAATGGCAAGTCTCAATCTCCTATCAATATTGAAACAGCTAATGTAAAAGTAAACAAAGAACTAAAACAGCCTATATTTAGCTATACTACGTCTAAAGTAGATATTATTAATAATGGACACACTGTGCAGTTTAATATTTCTGATGGTAATAGTGTAACTTTAAAAGGAAAAGAATACAAATTATTGCAGTTTCACTTTCACGCCTTAAGCGAACATACAATTGATGGTAAGCACTTTCCTATAGAAGTACACTTTGTACACAAGCATTCTGATACAGATTTTGCTGTTATTGGAGTGATGTACAAAGAAGGAAAGGTAAACGAGCTTTTAGCTAAATTTTTAAAAGATTTTCCTGATAATTATAAAACCTTTAAAAATGTTGAAACATTTGATGTGTTAGCAGTTTTACCAAAAGATAGATCATATTATAATTATAACGGTTCGTTAACGACGCCTCCTTGTTCTGAAGTAGTAAACTGGTATGTTTTAGAAGAGCCACTTGAGGCTTCTAAAGAACAAATAGAACAATTTTCAAAAATTTTACATCATAATTACAGACCTGTAATGCCTTTAAATGGTAGAGTAGTAGAATCAAATTAATAATTAAAAATACTATTGTTCGATAAAAACTATTAATATTTAAAAAATATGATAGAATAAGGAGTTTAGCTTATTAACTGCGATGAATATATAAAAGAAGTCGATAATAAAATAAATTTGAGACCTAGAAAGAGATTTAATTATGAAAACCCTATATTTTTAATAAATGAATTATGGTTTAACCAAAAGTTGCATTTGTGACTTGAATCTTACATTACTTAAAATTTGTCTTAAAGCAAAATAATCTTATGTCTTTTTATCGGACAATAATAAATAAAAAAATAAAAATAAATAATGATAGAATTAGCAAGTGTAATAATATTTGGAATTTTAGCGCAATGGTTTGCATGGCGTTTTAAAATACCTGCCATTTTACCTTTATTATTAATAGGATTATTAATTGGACCTATTTCTACTTTGTTTACCGAAGATGGTTCTAAATGGTTAGAGCCTATTTGGAATGGTACAAAAGGATTATTTCCTGGACATAGCTTATTTTATTTTGTGTCTTTATCTATTAGTATTATCCTTT
>CAZYKN010000248.1:0-3635 GCA_964648135.1 uncultured Flavobacteriaceae bacterium | reverse complement strand
TATTGCAAAAACTAGAAGAGGATGATGATGTGCAACATGTATATCATAATATGGAGATGTAGCTTACTTAAGCTGTCTTTTTGGCTTTTTGTACTGCTTCTTTATTATGTACTTACTTGTAGTTTTATTTCTGTTTTTTAATTATCTTTGCTTCTTTATATCTAAAGAGATGAAATTATTAAACCCAATAAAAAATAGAATTATTTTGCTATTGATGGCATTTTTTGCTTTTTCAATCTTATACGCTCAAGATTATGATGTGTATAAAAGAACGAAAAACGACAACATAAAAGTCCCTAAAATATACAAAAATATGCTACTAGAAGAATACCAACTACTTTCTAGAGATATTAGAATGATGGATATGTCGTACGCTATGATTGTTCCTGGCTACATTCACTTCAAAGCAAAAGAAAACAAACGAGGCTACCAAATTTTGGCAACAAGGTTGGTAGGTTATGCTGGCTTAGCCGTTTATTATTCTCATTCTAAGCACGAGGGTAAAAATGTTTGGGATTATATTAAAGGAAATGATGATGACATTGACTTAAATTACAAATACCTCTTTACTTCATCAATGACCTTAATCATTAGTTCATATTTATATGATTGGATTCACGGTAAATTTATGTTGGAAAAAAAACAAGAAAATATTAAATATAAATACGGAATTAAATTTAAAATGGATGAAGTTTCTTTCAACTCAAACAAACATTTAACACCTTCAATCTCTGTTTCTTTAAATTTTTAAAAATGATGAAATATAAAATCACCTTCATTCTATCATTTGTTTTCTTTGTAAGTTTTGCTCAATTTAAAGTTAAAACCGAATATAACTATCTAAAATTCATAAATTTCCAACAAGATAAAAAATTAATAAAATCAAGCTGTCCTAATGCTGAATTAGTTGCAAACAGGCTGTTTTTTGACAAACCTTCAAAACTGAATACTTTGTTTTTTAATGAACTAAGCACAAGTGAAGATTTTGCAGAAAACAAAAGTAAATCTCTTTTTTACCATATATCTCAACGGATTTTATTTCCTAACGATTCTATTAGTAACACTATCAAAAAGAACTTTTATGATAATGCTTATAAATTGAACTTTAATAAGATTGAAGTGGATAACTTTTGGAACAAAACAACTCAAAACAGCTTACCTAAAACAAAAAATAAACAAATAGAGTTAGTCCTTAATTTAGGCACAAAAATTCATTCCAAACACCTTACTAAAACACTGTTTAAACTTGGAAGTCAATTAGAAAAGAAAAACTATCCTATGCCTCAATGGTATAAAGATTGGAAATTTCTTACCATTATCCAATTAAAAGAAAAAAAGAAAATCAGTTATTTAGATTATCAATCAGATAGTTCTTTATTTAATCGTTTAAATCGTAAAAAGAAAATTAAAATTTATAATCAAGCAATTAATTACCACATTAAAAAACACGCTTTTAAAGAAGCTAAAAGACTGACTGTAAACTATAAAAAAGAACATTTACCTCTCACAAGAAAAACTGGACTTTTAATAAAAAAATTAGTTACTTTGTATCATAAAATAATTTAGAGATACCCAATTGTCAAACAACCTACGCAACATTGCTATTTTTGCTCATGTAGATGCTGGAAAAACTAGTATTACCGAAAATTTGCTTTTTCACGCTAACGCTATAAGAAATCTTGGTTCTGTTGATCAAGGAAATACACAAACAGACACCTTAAGTATTGAAAAACAAAGAGGTATTACTGTAAACTCTAGTGTTTTAAGTTTCAATTGGAAAACTATACAAATTAACTTAATTGATACACCAGGAAACATTGATTTTAGTTCTGAAACACAAAAAGCCTTTTTAGCTATTGATTCCGCAATTATTGTTATTTCGGCAGTTGAAGGAATTCAAGCGCAAACAGAAAACCTTATTCAATTACTTCTAAAAACCAAAAAACCTTTTTTAATATTTATCAATAAAATTGATAGAATTGGAGCTGATATTCAGCAAATATTTTCTGAATTAAAAAGTGATTTAAACTTAGATATATTTCCACTACAAAACATAAAAGATGAAGCGAGCAATCATGTTGAAATAAATAATTTATGGAATGAAAGTAATTTTACTTCCCAATTAATTGAAAAAATTGTAACACATAAAGATCATTTATTCGAAAAATATCTTAATAACGAAACACTCTCTTTTATGGAGCTAAATCGAGAATTAGCTTCACTATGCCAACAACAAAAATTAATTCCTTTATTAATAGGTACTGCAAAATACCATATTGGAATTGAGGATATTCTTAACGGAATTACAAGCTATTTACCTGCTCCAAAACCTACAAAAAATACGGAATTGTTTGGTGTGGTATTCAAAAGCTTTCATCTGAAAGACGGAAAATGGTTGGCTGTGCGCTTATTTAATGGAGAAATAAAAACGAGAACCTCTGTTTTTAACGCTTCGCAACAATTTTTTGAGAAAGCGAGCTTAATTAAAAGTATTCAACTGAATAAGCAACAAATAATTGATAGCTTTAGTACTGGAGAAATTGCATTAATCAAAGGTTTTTCTTTAGCTAAACCAGGTGATTTTATTGGAAGTTTACCTAAAAAAGTTCCTGAATTCACTTTATCTAAACCTTTATTAAGTATTCAAATAATTCCAAATAATAATGCCGTTGTTAATAAATTAGTTTCTGCACTTAACATTTTAAACAATGAAGATCCTGATTTGGATTTTGTATTTTTCAATGAAGAACGAGAATTCCATCTTAAAATTCATGGTGAAATTCAAAAAGAAATTCTAAAAAGTTTATTGCAAAGTAGGTTTAATTTATCCGTTTCTTTTAGCAGTCCAACGGTTATTTACAAAGAAACACCAACCGTAATTGCAGAAGGCTATGTTAGGTATTGGCTTCCTAAACCTTGTTGGGCAATTTTAAAATTTAAAATAGAACCATTAGAAACAGGTAAAGGCATTCAATACAAGTCCATTGTTGGCGTAAATAAAATAAAACAACAATACCAAAATGACGTGGAGAAATCTATTTCAACAGCATTAAAACAAGGTATTTTGGGTTGGGAAGTAGATGATGTTAAAATTACCCTTATTGATGGAGAAGATCATGTAATACACACCAAAAGCAACGACTTTACTATTGCAACTCCAATGGGAATAATGGACGGTTTATCTCATGCAAAAACGACTTTATTAGAACCTATTCTATCATTTAAAATCAAGACGCCAAGTGAATTTACTGGTAAAATTCAAAGTGAAATTATAGCCATGAGAGGTGTGATAGCTATTTCTGAATCTATAAATAATCAATTTATTTTAGAAGGCAAAATCCCTTTAGCAACTTCAATGGATTTTCCAATAAAACTGAGTTCAATAACTAGTGGTAAAGCCAAACTATCTACACGATTTTTAAACTATCAAAAATGCGATATTAAATTAGGGAAAACACGTAAATTTAAAGGAATAAGTCCTTTAGATACCGCTAAATACATCCTAAAAGCGAGAAAAGCTTTGAGTGGTTAGGGTTTGGCATTCAGTGTTCAGTCTTCGGTCTTCCTTACTTTCAAAATTCCTAAGCAAACAAAGGTAAATCTTTCATCATTTTTTTGACTTTTTTAGCAACTGA
>CAZYKN010000247.1:0-3644 GCA_964648135.1 uncultured Flavobacteriaceae bacterium | reverse complement strand
TAAATTTTTTGTAAAGGCTCTTTCTATTTTGGCAAATTCTTTACAATACATTTTAGTAGTCATAACTCTATCAAATTTCATCTTGTTTTCTTCAATAAGCACATTTCCACCATAGTGGTTACAAGATGTAGAGCCAGAAACAGCATTTTTTATCAAGTCCAATTTAAAAGTTGGGTTCTTTGCTATTTCTTCTAAACCATCAATTTTTATAATGGTGTATTCTGTAACTTCTTGTGATTTTAGTAAGGATTTTTTTTCTGATGATTTCTTGGTACTATTACAAGAAAATAAAACGATAGAGAGTACCATTAAGCTTAGGATAGTTTTTTTCATTTTTAAGTTGTTTTAGTGTTATTATATTAGGACAATTAATATGCCAAGATAATTATTTTTTTCGGTTAATTACATAATCCATCATTAGAATTAAGGAATCTTTGTATGGTGAATTAGGATATTTGTTTAAGATTTCTAAGGCCTTGGCTTGATAATCGTTCATTTTGGATGTAGTATATTCAATGCCTCCATGTTGTTTTACAAAAGCAATCACCTCTTTTACTCTTTTTTTGTCTTTATTGTGATTTTTAACGGAATTGATTAACCATCTTTTATCTTTTTCAGAACAATTATTTAAAGCATAAATTAAGGGTAAGGTCATTTTTTGCTCTTTAATATCTATTCCTGTTGGTTTCCCTATTTTATCATCGGTATAATCAAATAAATCATCTTTAATTTGGAAGGCAATACCAATCAACTCTCCAAATTGTCGCATTAAATCAATTTCTTCTTGTTTTGCACCAACACTTGCTGCACCAATACCTGTACAAGCAGCAATTAATGTAGCCGTTTTCTGACGGATAATATCAAAATAAACCGCTTCTGTAATGTCTAATTTTCTGGCTTTTTCTATTTGAAGTAATTCACCTTCACTCATTTCACGTACTGCAATGGAAATTAATTTAAGTAAATCAAAATCATCATTATCAATGGATAGTAGCAATCCTTTAGAAAGTAAATAATCACCAACTAAAACGGCAATTTTATTTTTCCATAAAGCATTTAAGGAGAAAAAACCACGTCTTCTGTTAGAATCATCTACAACATCATCGTGCACTAAAGTTGCAGTATGAATAAGTTCTATAACTGATGCACCACGATAAGTACGTTCATTAAAATCGCCATTTGAAACCATTTTAGCGACCAAAAACACAAACATTGGTCGCATTTGTTTTCCTTTTCTACGAACAATATAATGCGTAATTCTATTTAATAGCGGAACTTTAGAAACCATAGATTCTTTAAATTTCTCTTCAAAGAGATCCATTTCTTGCTTTATAGGATGTTTTATTTGTTCTACTATTTTCATTTTTTTAACCGCAAAGAACGCAAAGTATTCGCTAAGTTCGCAAAGTTTATTAAGAATGTTTTGCGACCATGGTAATACAATGATTCATTTTATATAATTGATTTTAATCTCTCCAAAATATGTGTATTTTTATCATTTACAGCCATAATTTTTAATAAGTCAATATATTTGGTTGCAAATGTAGGATATTTTACCACGCAATCTACTGCCTGAAAACGCACATAGGAATTTTTCATATTGAGAGCTGTTCCTATAAATTTATTTACAACTTCAAAAGTTTCTTTGTTAGCAAAATCTGTTGCAATATTTTGTGAATTTAGCATCATTAAATTGGCTAAAAACTCTTTGTTACTATTCGCCGATTTTATCATCTGCAATAAGCTATCAAACGATACTTTTTTGCTCAATTCAAAAATATTTCCAATAAGCATTAAGCGTTCATCCTCTTCTCTAGATTTTAAATATTTTCCTGCAAAAGCCATAATTTCAGTAATTGTAGTATCTGTTTTTGGTGCTTGTTGCTTGTTTTTATTTTCTTTTTTTGCCCAAGAATCTTTTAAAGCAACGGTTCTATTAAAGACTAGATGTTCTTGAGTAGAATCTGTATCTACATTAAAATATCCTAAGCGTTGAAATTGAAAATTATCTAAGGGTTTAACCTCTTTTAAACTTGGTTCTAAGTACGCATTTTCAATAATAGTTAAAGAATTGGGATTAATAAAATCAATAAAATCTTTCTCTTTATGCGAATCTGGTGCTTCATCTAAAAACAATCTATCATAGACTCTTACTTCCGCTTTTATAGCGTGTTTTATAGCAACCCAATGCAATGTGCCTTTTACTCTTCGTTTACTGGCTTCTGTACCACTTCCACTTAATGAGTTTTCATCATAAGTACAATGAACTTCGGTGATTTTTCCGTTTTCATCTTTTATAACGCTGTTTGCTTTAATGATGTAAGCGTTTTTTAAACGGACTTCTCCATGGAGTTTTAAACGAAAAAATTTCTTGTTTGCTTCTTCTCTAAAATCCTCTTGTTCAATATAAATTTCTTTGGAAAAAGGAACTGCTCTACTTCCTGAATTTTCTACATAATCATTATACGAAGCATCAATTAATTCGGTTTTATCATTAGGATAATTGGTAATAACTATTTTTAACGGATTTAAAACTGCCATAACTCTAGGAGCAGTTTTGTTTAAATCGTCTTTAATACAGTGTTCTAGTAAAGCGACATCAGTAACATTATCTCGTTTTGAAATACCAGATACTTCAGAAAAATTAACTATAGATTTTGGCGTGTAACCTCTTCGGCGAAGACCAGAAATAGTTGGCATTCTTGGATCGTCCCAACCAGTTACATAATTACCTTCAACCAAAGTGAGTAATTTACGTTTACTCATAATGGTATAACTCAAATTTCTTCGAGCAAATTCACGTTGTTTTGGTCGTAAACCATCAGTGTAAACTTGGTCTAAAAACCAATTGTATAATTCACGATGAGGTTTAAACTCCAACGTACAAATAGAGTGAGAAATTTGTTCTATATAATCCGATTCACCGTGAGTCCAATCATACATAGGATAAATATTCCAATCATTTCCTGTTCTGTGATGGCTTTTATGTAAAATTCTGTATATAATTGGATCACGTAGCAGCATATTGGTATGTTTCATATCAATTTTTGCTCTAAGTACGTGTGAACCTTCTTTAAAATCGCCATTTTTCATTTTTTCAAACAAGGTCAAATTTTCTTCAACAGAGCGGTTTCTATTTGGACTATCAACTCCTGCTTGGGTTGGTGTTCCCTTTTGTTTTGCCATTTCTTCTGATGACAAATCATCTACATAAGCCAATCCTTTACGGATTAAAATAATTGCCCAATCATACAATTGTTTAAAATAATCTGATGAATACAGCTCTTTATCCCAAGTAAAACCTAACCATTTGATATCTTGCTTAATAGAATCAACAAATTCTTGCTCTTCTTTTGCAGGATTGGTATCGTCAAAACGTAAGTTTACAGGTGCGTTGTATTTTAAACCCAATCCAAAATTTAAACAAATAGACGCTGCATGACCAATATGTAAATAGCCATTAGGTTCTGGTGGAAAACGAAAACGTAATTTATTATTTTCTAAACCGTTGTTTAAATCTTCTTCTATAATTTGCTCAATAAAATTGAGGGATTTTTTTTCTTCGCTCATCTGTTTTGTAATATGGATTGCAAATTTAGTTAAAAATCTATTAAGAAGATTTGAGTTTTATTAAATTCAGTATA
>CAZYKN010000246.1:0-3669 GCA_964648135.1 uncultured Flavobacteriaceae bacterium | reverse complement strand
ATGGTATTCCGTATATTGAAGGAGGAACAAAGCCTTTTGTTTTTGCAGCAGAAGCCACTTTTCAAACTACTTTAAGTGTTGCTAATGTAAATTTAGGTGTTAATGAACTAAATGTATATCCTAACCCTACTAAAAATAATGTTTCCGTAAACATTTCATTAAATAAACAATTAAATTTAAAACTATCTATAGTTGATTTGAATGGAAGATTAATTTATTCAACTTCTAAAAACGATTTATCTCAAGGAAATCAAACAATAAATATCCCTTTAAATAATTTAGCACAAGGAGTTTATTTACTTAAAGTTTCTTCTGATAATGAATTAATTAGTACTCAAAAAATAATAAAACTATAGTTGATTTATTTGGTTTTTAGCTAACTACTAGCTATTTTTTTCAACCCAAGTACTTTGTACTTGGGTTTTTTATTTTTTCACTAAAAAGAGCCTACATTTGCAACGTATGTTTTCATTAAAAAAATACATTGTAAATCATAAAAAGAAAAGTATTCTACTCTTAATACTTTTGGTATGGTATTATTTTTCTTTACCAAAAGTACTATTTAATGAACCTACTTCTACCATTATTGAAAGTAAAGAAGGAAAGCTATTAGGCGCAAAAATTGCCAAAGATGGTCAATGGCGTTTTCCTAAACAAGACAGTATTCCAATTAAATTTAAACAGTGTATTGTACAATTTGAAGATGCTTATTTTTATAAACACTTTGGTTTTAATCCTGTTTCAATTGTAAAAGCATTTTCTCAAAATTTAAAATCGAAGTCCATTAAACGTGGAGGAAGCACCATAACACAACAAGTTATCCGTTTATCTAGAAAAGGAAAAAAAAGAACCTATTTTGAAAAATTAAAAGAACTCATTTTGGCAACTCGTTTGGAATTTAGATATTCAAAAAAGGAAATTTTGCAATTGTATGCACAACATGCTCCGTTTGGTGGAAATGTTATTGGAATTGAAGCTGCCTCATGGCGATATTTTGGAAGAAAATCAAGCGAATTGTCTTGGGCAGAAACTGCAACTTTAGCGGTTTTACCTAATGCACCAAGTTTAATTTATCCAGGGAAAAATCAATTGCGATTATTAAAAAAACGGAATAGATTACTAAAAAAATTATTCAGTGAAAAAATAATTGATAAAACAACTTATAATTTAGCTTTATTAGAAGAAATCCCTCAAAAACCGTATCGTTTACCTCAAATTGCTCCGCATCTTTTACAAAAAATTGATAAAGAGCATCAAGGCGAATTTGTAAAAACTTCTATGGATTATAATTTGCAAAATCAGGTGAATGCCATTGTAAAAACGCATTATAATGTATTAAAACAAAATCAGGTTTACAATATTGCAGTCTTGGTTTTAGATGTAAAAACAAGAAAAGTATTGAGCTATGTTGGCAATGCTCCAACAGATAAAGAGCATCAAAAAAATGTTGATGTAATCAACAAACCTCGCAGTACAGGCAGTATTTTAAAACCTTTTTTATTTGCAGCCATGTTAGATAATGGTGAAATTTTACCTAACACATTAATTGCCGATGTACCTACACAAATAGCAAGTTATCATCCAGTTAATTTTGATAAGCAATACAGTGGAGCAACTCCTGCAAGTAAAGCTTTAGCAAAATCGTTAAACGTTCCAGCAGTTAGAATGTTGCAACAATTTGGTTTAGAACGATTTTATCATTATTTAAAAAAATTGGACTTAAAAGATTTAAAATATCCTGCCAATCATTATGGTTTATCTTTAATTTTAGGAGGAGCAGAATCTAATCTTTGGGATGTTTCTAAAAGTTTTGCAGCTATGAGCGCAACCATTAATCACTATGATGATTTACAAGCAAAATATTACACCAATGAATTTTTAGAACCTTCATATTTAGCCAATTTTAACGCAGATTACGGAAAAACAAGCACACAAAAAACCTTATACGATGCAGGTTCACTATACTTAACCTATAAAGCCTTAAAAGAAGTTAATAGACCAGAAGGTGAAGAAAATTGGGAATTTTTTGATTCCTCTAAAGAGATTGCTTGGAAAACAGGTACAAGTTTTGGTTTTCGTGATGCTTGGGCTGTTGGAACAACAAAAGATTATGTAGTTGGTGTTTGGGTTGGTAATGCAGATGGAGAAGGTCGTCCTGGTTTGGTTGGAGTACAAGCTGCTGCACCAATTTTATTTGATGTATTTGATAAATTACCTTCCAGTAAATGGTTTGAAAAACCTTATGATGAGTTGGTTAAAATACCTGTTTGTAGAAAAAGCGGTTATAGAGCAGGTAATTATTGTACAGAAATTGATAGTATTTATGTACAAAGAACAGGTTTACGAACCAAACCTTGTCCGTATCATCATTGGATTCATTTAGATGAAACCGAAACTTATCAAGTGAATGCTAGTTGTTATCCGTTAGGAAAAATGAAGCATACCTCATGGTTTGTTTTACCTCCATTAATGGAATATTATTATAAAAAGCAAAATCCCTTTTATAAAGTTTTGCCTAAATATATGGAAGGTTGTACTTCGGAATCTAAAAAAATAATGGATTTTATTTATCCAAAAGCACACACCAAACTGTTTTTGGCAACGGATTTTAATGAAAAAAAGAACGCTGTTATATTTAGATTAGCACATAATATTGCCAATGCAAAAGTATTTTGGTATTTAGATAAAACCTATATTGGAACTACACAACAAATCCACGAAATGCCTATTCATCCTAAAACAATAGGAAAACACATTGTAACCGTAGTTGATGAGTTTGGAAATGAGGCCAAGAGAATATTTGAAATAGCAGAATAAATTTATATATGTTAAAAAAACATCGTCATTTTATATTAAATAAACCTTACAATTGTTTAAGTCAGTTTAAATACGAATTAAAGCGTAAAAACTCAAAACATTTATTAGGTGAATTGTATGATTTTCCTAAAGGAACAATGGCAATAGGACGATTAGATGAAAAATCTGAAGGCTTATTATTTCTAACAACCAATGGAAAAGTAAGTGCACAAATTAGAAGTAAAAAAGTCGAAAAAGAATATTATGTTCAAGTAGATGGTATCATCACCCAAGAAGCTATTGAGAAACTAAAAAATGGCGTTGAAATAGGTTTTAACGGAATAAAATATATTACAAAACCATGTAAAGCTTTTTTAATTAAAGGCGAACCCAATCTTCCAATTGAAAACAGAAAAGTACGTGATGAACGCCATGGTCCAAAGTCTTGGGCAAGCATTACGGTAACCGAAGGAAAATTTAGGCAAGTTAGAAAAATGACTGCAGCTGTTGGATTTCCTACTTTACGACTAGTAAGAGTTAGAATTGGAGGAGTTAATTTAACCATTCAACCCTCAGAAGTAGTTGAAGTTAAACATTTTGAAAAAAATATTTAAAATAGTTGAAATAAACTTTGAAGATTTTAAAAAATAGATATATCTTTGCCGGACAAAATTTGGTACCTTAGCTCAGTTGGTAGAGCAATGGACTGAAAATCCATGTGTCCCTAGTTCGATTCTTGGAGGTACCACAAAAAAATCCTAACTGAAAAGTTAGGATTTTTTGTTTTTTAACCCTCTAACCCTGCCAGCGTTAATATCCGTGTTATTGCTAACGCTGGCAGGGTTTTACCTGTATAATTACCAACGCTGTCAG
>CAZYKN010000245.1:0-3703 GCA_964648135.1 uncultured Flavobacteriaceae bacterium | reverse complement strand
CGTTCTTTTTCTATTTTTTCTGCCAATCTTTTTGGAATAATAGGTTTAATAATTGTTTTTCGAGGTTTTATTTTAGTAAAAGGGAAAAGTTCTAATTCATTTTTCATTTTATCTAACGGATTAGGATATTTATTTGTTCCTAATAAAACCAACTCACCTTTATCAAATAAGGTTTGTTCTTTAGTTGCAGATTCTTCAATTTTTCTTTGAATACTTCCTTTTTGTAGTTGAGCGATAAAACCTCCATTTCTTTCAATTTCTTTGAATAATTTTAAAGCTTTATCGGCAAGTTCATACGTAATTTGCTCAATGTAATAAGTACCTTTACTCAAATCTTTTTCTTGATTAAAATAACTTTCTTCTTTTAAAATTAAAAGCTGATTTCTAGCAATTCTAGCTCCAAATTCATTGGATTTATGGTAGATTGCATCGTAAGGTAAACTGCTAATATAATCAGCTCCACAAAGCATAGAAGCCATATTCTCGGTAGCAGTTCTCAATAAATTTACATTATAATCATATAAAGTTTTATTTCTTAAAGTTGGTTTTAATAATATGTTAAACTCATGATTTAATGAGTATTCAGCAAAAAGTTTATTGATCAAATACCTAAAAGCTCTAATTTTAGCAATTTCAAAAAAATACTGACTGCCAATTGCAAAACTAAAAGTGAATGTTGTTTTATGGTTTAAATTATTTAGATATTCGTTTACATGAGCGAGTGTATATGCTAATTGTTGTATATTATTTGCTCCTGCATTTTGATATAAACTAGCATCAATTCCAATATTAATTGAAGTGTTTTGAGCGTTTTTTATTAAAGTATTAAAATCTTCTTTTTGGTTAGAATACCAATTTCCATCTGATGCAAAATGGTTAATAATATCAATAATTAGTTTAGTGTTTTGAAAGTTGTTTAAAAACTTAATAAGTTCTAAAACATACTTATTGTCATTGAATTGGATAAAAAGAAGGACTTCAATATTTTGGTTTAAATCAGCGAAAAGCGTTTTGTAATCAAAAGTATTTTTTGCAATTAGCTTAATAGATTCTGCTCCTTTTTGAAGCGATTCTTTTATTAAATGATTGACAATTTTTTCATCATCAATAAATAAAGTTTCACAAATCTTAGCAAGGCTCTTTTGTGGCGGAATAGGTAAACTTTTAAAAGTATCTTGATGATAAAATGGCTGGATAGTAATACCGTCTAAAGAATTTGTTAAAAGTGTCTGATTGTAGTCTGCACCTTTTAAATCCATTTGAATTTTTTGCTTCCAAGCTTTCGCTGAAACTGGATTAAAATCAGAAAAAATGGTCTTTTTATTCAAAATGGATTTAATTTAACATTAAAAATTCAGCATTCAAAATTACTCTACGCTATCAATTTCCACAATATAAATATCTTCTTCTTTACGTTTCATGTGATAAGTTTCACGTGCAAATTTTTCTAAAGATTTAGTATTTTTGAGTTTTTTAATTGTTTTTTGGTCTTTTTTAATTTCTTTTTTATAGTATGTAGTACTTTGTTCTAACTGCTCTATTTCTTTATTGAGTTCTCGGTGAATTAAATAGGAGTTTTCATCAAAAAATAACATCCAAACCACAAAAGCAATAAAGACTATTGCCATTATTTTTTGTATTTTAGTTAGTTTTTTAAGCATCTTTTAGCAATTTTTCGTTAATTACAGTACGTACAATATCCACTGCAACAGTATTGTATTTGTCATTTGGAATAATAATGTCTGCAAAGTTTTTTGTTGGTTCAATAAACTGTTGATGCATTGGTTTTAAAGTGTCTTGATAGCGTTCAAGCACTTCATCCATATCTCTACCACGCTCTTTAATATCTCTTCGCATACGTCTTATTAGGCGTTCATCAGCATCAGCATGTACAAATATTTTAATATCAAACATTTTTAAAAGTTCTTTGTTGTTAAAAATTAAAATTCCTTCAACAATAATAACTTTTCTAGGATGTGTTTTTAACGTATCTTTAATTCTGTTATGTGAAACAAAAGAATAAATAGGTTGTTCAATAACCTTTCCTTTTTTTAATTCTTTTAAATGTTTGACCAATAAGTTAAAATCAATTGAAGCTGGATGATCAAAGTTTATTTTTGTACGTTGTTCATAAGTAAGTTCATCGGTTGCGTTGTAATATGAATCTTGCGAAATAACACAGACTTCATCTGGAGTTATTTCATTTAAAATCTGATTTACAACAGTTGTTTTTCCTGATCCTGTTCCACCTGCAATACCAATAATGAGCATAATAATTGTTTTGATGACAAAATTACGGAATTATTTACTTTTTTTATCAATAATTCTGATGCTTTCCTTTAAAATGGCAATTTTTTTCTGTTTGTACAAATTTCCAATGCCACGTTTAAAGGCTTTTTTACTTAAACCAAAGAGTTCTTTAATAGATTCTGGGCTGCTTTTATCCGTAAAAAAGAGCTGTCCGTTGGCTTCGTGTAATTTAGTTAAAATAATTTCGCTTGTAGGATCTATACTTTGTCTATAACCTAAAGGTTCTAATAAAATATCTATTTTTCCGTCTTCACGGATTTCTTTTACATAGCCTTTAATTTGTTCTCCTAAATCAAAATCTTTATGAATATCTGAATGAAAAATAAGTCCTTTATATAAATTATTAACGATGCAATGTACACCTAAATCTGTTTTTCTATAAGGTAAAAGGGTTGCTTCATCGCCAGATTTCACATCAATTTCATCAAAGAAAACAAATTCATTTTCTTTGCATGAACCAACCAATCTATCAGTTTCTTCATCAACAAACATAAAAACGAGGTAGGAATTGCCAACTCGCATTTCTTCGGTTTGTTCTGCATACGGAACAAGGAGGTCTTTTGATATACCAATATCCATAAAAGCACCAACACGATTAACGTCTTTTACTTTTAAATAAGCAAATTTATTGGTTTCAATTAAAGGTTGTTCTATTGATGCAGCATATTGATCTTCAGAATTTAAGTAAATAAAAACATCAATAAGTTCATCTAATTCAACATCAGATTCATAGTTGTCTGGTAATAAAACTTCATTTTGTTCATCATCTACTAAATAAGTTCCAAATTGTGAAATTCTACCTACTTTTAATCTGTTTATTTTACCTAATTTCATATTGAAAATTTTTGCAAAGTTACGATTAATAATATAAAGAAAACCTCAATAGTACATAAGTATTATTGAGGTTATATTTTGGTTTCAAAAAAAATCAATGGTGATGATGATGTCCTTCTTTATGATGATCTTCTGGCTCAAAGAACTCCAAAGTTCTATTTAAGAATTTTTCAATCACAACGTCTGGTTCACTTTCTTTAATCACTTTTGCAATAACGCCGTTTGATGCTAAACGTCTTACACCTCCAAGACCAATTCCTCCTGTTAATATAACATCCATTTCAAATAATTTATTTTGTGGTTGTTCAGAAGTATCATCGTGAAAAGTATATCGTAGGCTTTCATTTTTGGAGAGCTCTAGTAACTCTTTCTCGTAAGAACCATCCTCATTAATTGTATATATAAAGTAGTTTCTACATGCTCCTGCATGAGTAGATACTGTTTTTCTGTTTTGTGCTGTAATGGCAACTTTTATTATAGACATTTTTAGTTTGTTTTAATAATTATAAGGCAAAATTAACTGTTTTAGTTGTTAAATTTGGTAACAAGAGTTACTGTT
>CAZYKN010000244.1:0-3706 GCA_964648135.1 uncultured Flavobacteriaceae bacterium | reverse complement strand
TATTCCTAACAACTTTAAAATCAGTTTTATATTTTGAGTTGTAATAATCTGCTATTGATTGACAAACGGTGTAGGTGTTTTTTAGTTTTGGAAGTATCCATTGTTCGATTTTAACCCATACTTTTTGTGTTTTTGGTCTGTTAACTAATTCTGGAACTTCGGTAAATAATTCATGGCTATCATAAATTAAATCAATTTTTTGAATTTTACTCGCTAAATAATTGGCAAGTAAAGTGTCTAAATCATTGGATAATAAAAGGTGTTTTTTGTGGAATATTATAAACCAAAATAATCTAATATTGTATTCCGCATAAAACAAAAAACCCTTGTTAAAAAATAACTTTACTCTGTGTGTATTGTAATTCCGTTGTAACGGAAGACTATTTGGCAACTTTCTACCTATAAGCAACACATTAAAGCCCATTTTAACTAATGTGTTACACACCTTATCTACTCGTTGATCGGTTGTTAAATCATTGGTTACAGAAACAATTATTTTTTTCAAATTATATAATAAAATATTATTACAAAGATAATTTATTTAGCAAAACAATTTTGGTTACAAACCAAAAGCCTTTTTAACCTCATCTACATAATCTAATTTTTCCCAAGTAAAAGTTTCTATTTCTTTTTCAATCACTTCTCCATTTGGCGATTCAAAACGAACGGTTTTAACTTCTGGAGTTCTTCCCATGTGTCCGTAGGCAGCCGTTTCTGAGTAAATTGGATTTCGTAATTTTAATCGTTTTTCTATAAAATACGGACGCATATCAAACAACTCTTCCACTTTATTACTGATTTCTCCATCAGTTAAATTAACGGTTGCTGTTCCGTAAGTATCTACATTAATACTTGTTGGTTTTGCAACGCCAATAGCGTAAGATACTTGTACCAAAACCTCTTTACATAAACCAGCAGCAACTAAATTTTTTGCAATATGACGTGTTGCATAAGCACCAGAACGATCTACTTTACTTGGATCTTTTCCAGAAAATGCTCCACCACCATGTGCTCCTTTTCCGCCATAAGTATCCACTATAATTTTTCTACCTGTTAAGCCTGTATCTCCATGAGGTCCGCCAATTACAAATGTTCCTGTTGGATTGATATGATACGTAATATCCTCATTAAATAAAGCCTGAATTTTTGCAGGTAATTTTGCAATAACACGTGGAATTAAAATCTCAACAATATCTTTTTTGATAATTGTAAGCATTTCATCAGCTGCTTTTTTCTTATCATCACCTTTTATAAAATCATCGTGTTGAGTAGAAATAACAATGGTATCAATTCGCACAGGAATATTATCGTCTGAATATTCAATAGTAACTTGTGATTTTGCGTCTGGTCTTAAATACTTAATTTCCTTATTTTCTCTACGTATTGCTGCTAATTCCACCAATAATAAATGGGATAAATCTAAGGCTAAAGGCATAAAATTTTCAGTTTCATCGGTTGCGTAACCAAACATCATTCCTTGATCTCCTGCGCCTTGATTTTCTTTATCTGCTCGTTCTACACCTTGATTAATATCAGCTGATTGCTCATGAATTGCTGAGAAAACACCACAGGAATTTCCATCAAACATATATTCGCTTTTGGTATAACCAATTTTATTGATAACATCACGAGCAATCTTTTGAACGTCTAAATAGGTATTGGATTTTACTTCACCTGCAAGTACTACTTGACCAGTGGTTACAAGCGTTTCACAAGCAACTTTTGAACTAGCATCAAAGGCTAGAAAATTATCGATAAGTGCATCCGAAATTTGATCGGCAACTTTATCTGGATGACCTTCAGAAACAGATTCTGATGTAAATAAATAGGACATATTTATAATATTTAAACTTATTGGAAGAGAGGTGATTGCAAGTAGAAAAATCTACACTGTTTTAGCATTTTTTTTAATGAGGTTGCAATCAGTCAAATTCTTCCTCTAAGAAATTAGTAATTCTTTTATTGAATAGTATGCTATTCTTAGTGCAAAGATACAATTATTTTAAATAATATCATCATGACTGTAATAATTCTTAAATTTGCTGTGTTATACCAATTCTATTTCAAAATGCGCTAAATAAATTTAAAATATTTTTTTGTTTTACAATCTTCAAATTTCAAGCATAGCAATAGCTATGGTTTAAATTTTAAGTGCAGTAAAACGGGAAAAGATAAATAATTTATAGCGTATTTTGATGTTGAATTGGTATTGCTATTTGTAATGGAAAAATAACTAGATATTTTTCTACTTTAACGGAAAAATCTCTAGTTATTTTCCCGCTTATTAAATATTTTAAACTACTTTTGTAAAATGAAAAGCATAAATAGAGTATTAGAAAACAGATTCAGTTCCTTTTTATTTAAGGGAAAGGCGCTTATTCTAATTGGTGCAAGGCAGGTTGGTAAAACTACTTTTTTACAAAATTTAGACTATAATAGGACTAAATTTCTTTGGTTAAATGCAGATGAGCCTCAAATTAGAGAACGTCTTACCAACCCAACATTACAAACTCTAGAAAACATTATTGGTCAAAATAAATTAGTTATTATTGATGAAATTCAACGTGTAAAAAATGTAGGCTTATTATTAAAATTAATGGTTGATAATTTTAAAGAAGTACAATTTATTGCTACTGGTTCTTCTGCTTTAGAAATATCAGATTCTATTTTTGAACCTTTAACAGGAAGACATTTTTTATTTTATTTATATCCGTTTTCATTAGCAGAATTGTATCCAAAATCAACTCCTTTTCAGATAGAACAAACACTTTCTTTTCATTTAATTTATGGAAATTATCCTGAAGTTGTCTTACGTAGAGATTTATCAGAAGTAATATTAAAAAATTTAAGCAACCAATATTTATATAAAGATGTATTGATATGGAAAAATATACGAAAACCAGAGTTACTTGACAAATTATTAAAGCTATTAGCATATCAAATATGCTCTGAAGTTTCCATAAACGAGTTAGCAAATAAATTAAAAGTTAAATCAGAAACCGTAGAGAGTTATATTGATTTACTTGAAAAATCGTATGTTATTTTTAGATTAAAATCATTTGGGACAAACCAGCGTAAAGAGGTTTCTAAAATGAGTAAAATTTATTTTTGGGATAATGGAATTCGCAATGCAATTATTAATGATTTTGATGATTTAGAACAAAGAAATGATCAAGGTAAACTCTTTGAAAATTTTATGATTAGCGAACGATTAAAAATGAATGAGTGGCAAGGTAAAAATGTAAAAAGCTATTTTTGGAGAAACTACAATCAAAATGAAGTAGATTATATTGAAGTTTATAATAAAGAATTATATGCTTTTGAAATGAAATGGAATACCTACAAAAAATTAAAAATTACTCGAGCATTTACCAATATTTATTCAGATGCTAAAACTGAAATTATTACACCGCAACATTTTGTGCCTTTTATTTTTTAAACCAAATGAATAGGTGTAAAAATTGAATATAAATAATTTGAATTGATGTTGTTTTAGGGACGTTCTAAATATGATGCGTTTGGCATTTCAACGCTCCAAATTTTCAGTTTGTTATTATGTTTATTGTTCTTATAATCTTCATTTTTAGTACTATATGCCAAATGTACTATATTTTTTGTTGGCGTTTTATTTTTTATTTTATACTACTTTTTGGTTCTACTGCAAATTTAATGGGTAATTTATACTGATACTTAAAAATCTAACAAT
>CAZYKN010000243.1:1740-3709 GCA_964648135.1 uncultured Flavobacteriaceae bacterium | reverse complement strand
GTCTTCTTCCATCTTTCTCAAATTCTTCCGATAAAAAGCAAAAAAATCACGTAATATTTCATCTCTAATGCGTCTAAATTCGTCTAATACAAAGGCTTCGTTTCCTTTTACTTTATCAGGATCTTCAAAACCGATATGTAATCTGTGTGTTACTTTTCCTGTAAAAACAGGACAATTCTCTTTAGCATCTCCACAAACCGTAATCACATAATCTATTTCTTTTGATGTAAATTGATCAACTAATTTAGGTTTGTTTTTGCTGATATCAACGCCTAATTCAGCCATAACTTTTACAGCATTTGGATGTACTTGTTTGCTTGGTTTTGTTCCAGCAGAATACACTATTAGTTTATTATCAAAAGCTTTTAAAAAACCTTCTGCCATCTGACTTCTACAAGAATTTCCTGTACAAAGGATAAGGATTGTTGTTTTGTGATTTTTCATCATTTTAATTTTCTAAATTAATTTTACCAACTAAGCACTGAACACTGCCAATTGAATACTAAAAATCAACAGCAACAAGAACCAGTACTAGCATTGTCTTTAGGCTCACAACAACTATCATCTGTATCAGAACAACAGCTATCTTCCGTGTCAGAACAACAAGAATCGTCTTGTAATAAAGTTTTAATTTCGTCAAAACTAGGTACTCTACCTTTTATGACCACTTTTTCATCAATAACAACAGCAGGAGTACTCATAATATCATACGCCATAATATCTTGTATATCTTCTACTTTTACGATGTTTACCTCTAAGTTTAATTCGTCTGTAACTGTTTTAACAACAGCTTCGGTTCTTTTGCAATTTGGGCAACCTGTCCCTAAAATTTTAATTGTTTTCATGTTTTATTTTAGTATTAAATTAACAACAACTTGTTGAACTACAACAAGATGTTTTTTGATTATTTTCTTTTGGATTTGATGGAGCTTTGCACAATGTTTTTTCTTCAAATAATTGAATGATAAGCTGATTGGCTTTAATTTTATGATTGTTAATTTTCATTACAGCGGTGTGAAAATTAGTATTTCCATATTCAACTTTGATTTCTGTATCAAAATTTAAAGGATTAATTCCATTTACTTTTTCAAAGATAGATAAAATTTTATCCGTTGTCATATAATTTTGTTTTCCAATTTCGTTAGGGCTTTCCCAAATTTGTAGTTGAGTTTCGTTCCATTGATTTGGATTTCCACCACAATCAACGGTATCAAAATTTACTTTTTTAATTTCAGTTAGGTGGTAGTTTGTACCAGCAAATTGATTGTTGCTATATTCAAAAAGTAATTCCTTATGTGGATTTTGTTTTAATAAATTTACAAATTGTGTTGTTTTCATTTTCTTTTGTTTATCGTGAATAAGCGATATGATTTAGTTTTAAAAAAATCAATGATTAAAAAATTTAGCAAAGAGTTTTTTTGCGATTTCCCAATTTTTTTGGTCAATGCAATACCTAATTTTTGGCGGTTCAACCGTTCCTTGTATTAAACCTGCATTTTTTAATTCTTTTAAATGTTGCGAAATAGTAGATTGTGCTAACGGAAAAACATCTACCAAATCACCTGTAAAACAACAAGACTGATTATCTAAATGTTCCAGTATTGCAATACGTGTAGGATGTGCCAAGGCTTTAGCAAATCTAGCTAAGGCTTCGGTTTCTTTTGTGTATTGTATGTCTTCTAATGTCCTCTTCATTTCTTATCGCAAATGTACGATAAGTATTTTGATTGACCAAATTTTTATGAATTTTCACGCAAAGAACCTTTATATTTTCAAAGACCATAGAAATTTTGGTTAAATTTTTTATTGAACTCATTTCCCTCAACACTAAAATCCATACAACTTTGCGCTTTCTTTGTACACTTTACGGTTAAATTTTCAAAGATTGCTATATTTTCTATGTCTCTATGTGTGAAAAAACCACAAATAATCCATAAGTACCAAATTATCAATAATATAAAAAAACATT
>CAZYKN010000243.1:0-1640 GCA_964648135.1 uncultured Flavobacteriaceae bacterium | reverse complement strand
ATAAAAAAACATTTTTAAAATTCATTAAAAATGAGTATCATTACACTTTAAAATAAAAATATGATAAACCGAACGAGCTATTCCAAAATAACCATTTTACAATCACTCTTTCCAATCCTAATTTTAGTTATATTATTAGCGTATAACGTCTATATTTATGGAGATGATGCAACCAGTGGAGCAAATCAATTTGCGTTAATTTTTTCTGGAGTTGTTGCTGCAATTATTGGTTTTTCAAAAAATGTAAAGTATGAAGAAATGCTCGAAGCCGTTGTAGATAACGTAAAATCAACAGGTTCTGCAATATTTATTTTGTTAATGGTTGGAGCATTAGCAGGAACTTGGCTTATAAGCGGAATTATTCCAACCATGATTTATTACGGTTTACAAATATTAAATCCCACTTTCTTCTTAGTTGCCGCTTTATTGATTTCATCTATAATTTCGTTAGCAACAGGAAGTTCATGGACAACTACCGCAACCATTGGTATTGCCTTAATGGGAATAGGGAAAGCCATGGGTTTGCCACTAGGTATGATAGCAGGAGCAGTCCTTTCAGGAGCTTATTTTGGAGATAAAATGTCGCCTTTGTCTGACACTACCAATCTCGCTCCAGCAATGGCAGGAACCGATGTTTTTACGCATGTTAAGTATATGGCTTATACTACAATTCCTACTTACATTATAACATTTATTATTTTTCTCGTGTTGGGATTTAATTATTCATCCAATCAAATGGAAGACACCTCAGCTTTGTTAGGTAGTATTAAAAATACCTTTCATATTTCTCCTTTATTGTTTATTGTACCAATAGTTGTCATTGCTTTAATCCTAAAAAAAGCAAAACCTTTAACGGCATTATTTATTGGTACATTATTAGCAGGATTATTTGCAGTAATTTTTCAACCAGAAATTGTAATGAAAATTGCAGGAAGTAAAATATTCAATTTTAATACAGCTTATAAAGGTGTTATGAATGCCATGACTGGAAGTGTTTATATTCCATCAGGAAATGAAATTTTAGATCAGAATGAATTGTTCTCTTCAGGAGGAATGAAAGGAATGTTATCAACAATTTGGCTGATTTTGTGTGCGATGTTTTTTGGAGGAATAATGCAAGAAATAGGAGCGTTACAGAAAATAAGTGATAGTTTGTTAAAAGTAGCAACCTCCACTTTTGGTTTGTTTGCAAGTACAACAGCAACCTGTATTTTCTTTAATGGAACGGCATCAGACCAATATTTAGCTATTGTTGTGCCAGGAAAAATGTATCAAAAAGCATTTAAGGATAAAGGATTGGCACCAGAAAATTTAAGTAGAACATTAGAAGATTCGGGTACAGTAACTTCCATTTTATTTCCTTGGAATACAGGAGGAGCATATCAGTCAAAAACACTAGGTGTTTCAACGTATGATTATATATTTTATGCCTTTTTTAATTTAATAAGTCCAATAATGACACTTATTTACGCTTATTTTGAGATAAAAATCAGAAAGATAGGAAGCAATAAATAATTAAGGCTCTACTACAAATTTAGTGGAACAACTTAAAAATTAATATTTAATTTAAAAATTGATTGTAGATGAAAAATATGATTTTTAGACGGCATTCGAAAGGTAATCATAAAATTTGAAATGAT
>CAZYKN010000242.1:0-3750 GCA_964648135.1 uncultured Flavobacteriaceae bacterium | reverse complement strand
GAAAAATTGCCGAATTAGGTATTTATCCTGCGGTTGATCCGTTAGATTCTACTTCAAGAATTTTGAATAGAGAAATTTTAGGCGATGAACATTATGACACTGCTCAAAGAGTAAAAGAAACCTTACAAAAATATAAAGAGTTACAAGATATTATTGCTATTCTAGGAATGGAAGAATTATCTGAAGAAGATAAATTAATCGTTCATAGAGCAAGACGTGTACAACGTTTCTTATCTCAACCTTTCCATGTTGCTGAACAATTTACAGGTATTCCTGGAGTTTTAGTAGATATTAAAGATACTATTAAAGGTTTTAATATGATTATGGATGGAGAATTAGATAAATATCCAGAAGCTGCATTTAACTTACGTGGTTCTATTGCAGATGCAGTTGAAGCAGGAGAAAAAATGTTAGCGGAAGCTTAATGGTCATTGGTTTTTAGTCTTTGGTCTTTAATGATTAATTAAATGATGTTTAAGTTTGAGGAATTGGTCGTTTATCAAAAAAGTCTTGATATTATTGATAGAATTTATGATGTTACAGAAAAATTTCCTTCAAATGAAAATTTTATTTTAAGATCTCAATTATTAAGAGCTGTTAATTCAATTGCTTTAAATATTGCTGAAGGCGCAAATAGTACAAATAACATTTTTAGTAATCACGTTAGAATTGCTAGCGATTCGTTAAAAGAATGTATTGTTTGTTTAACCATTGCAAAAAGACGAGGTTATTTATTAAGTGATGAGAGAAAGTTTAAGAAATGATTTTTTAGTTATAGCTAAAATGTTAACAAATTTAAGAAAATATTTAAAAAAATAAGACCGCTTTGATTTTGGTTTTCCAAAGACCAAAGACCAAAGACCAAAGACTATCAATATGAAACTAGAAATTGTATCACCAGAAGCAGTATTATTAAACGCAGATGTAGAATCGGTTTATGTACCAGGAATTAACGGAGATTTTCAAATGTTAGAAAATCACGCTCCAATAGTCTCTTTATTACAAAAGGGAACGGTTAAAATTTATGGTAATGTAACCATTGAAGAAGCTTTTCAAGATAAATTCACCAAAGGTGATGATCAAGGAACTTGGCTTTCTATTGAGTCTGGAACAATTGAAATGAGTGAAAATAAAGTCATTATATTAGTTGATTAATTTATCCATTAAATAAAATTTAAAACTCCAAATACAATTTTTGTATTTGGAGTTTTTTTATATTTTCCTTGAATGAGTTATAGTACAACATCAAAATAAACGATAAATTCTTATCTTAGCAAAATAATTAAATCCATTAGTTTATCCATTTTATAAACGTCATATTGCCCAAACCACTAGAGCGATTATTCACGTATCGAATAACCGAAGCGGAAGCCGATTTTTTAAAAATTGGAATGCGTGTTGCTGTCCCTTTTGGAAAAACAAAGATTTACACTGCTTTGGTTTATGAAATTCATCAAAATAAACCAAGTATTTACGAGGCAAAAGATATTTATCAAATTTTAGATGATGAGCCTATTGTGAATGAAAATCAGTTAAAACTTTGGCAATGGATAGCAGATTATTACCTCTGTACCATTGGTGATGTATTGCGTGCAGGATTGCCATCGTTATTTTTATTAGAAAGTGAAACGCTAATTATTAGAAATGAAGCTTTCGCCGATGCTGAAAACCTAAATGATGATGAATTTTTAATTTATGAAGCCTTACAACATCAATCCATTTTAAAAATTGGAGAAGTAAGTGATATCCTTAATAAGAAGTCCGTTTTACCTGTACTGAACAGTTTAATGGAAAAAGGAGTATTATCTGTAAAAGAAGAATTTTTTGAGCAATACAAACCTAAATTGGTGAAGTATGTTAAATTAAACGATAAATATCTTTCCGAAGCTGCTCTTCATCCGTTATTAAACGAATTAAACAGAGCAAAAAAACAAAAACAAGCGGTAATGCACTATTTTTCATTAGATGCAAGCACCAAAAAACCTATAAAAGTTAAGACTTTAGAAGAAGTTGCAAAGGTGTCAAACGCCATTATAAAAGCACTGGCAGACAAAGGGATATTCGAAATATATTACATTCAGACGGACAGAGTGCAACACGGAAAAGGCAACAATAAATTAAAAAAATTATCAGATTTTCAGACCTTAGCATACCAAGAAATCAATGCCGTTTTTAAAGAAAAAGATAGCTGTTTATTTAAAGGAGTAACCTCTAGCGGAAAAACAGAAATTTATGCAAAATTAATTCAAGATACCATACAACAAGGCAAACAAGTATTGTATTTAGTTCCAGAAATTGCTTTAACCACGCAATTAATAAGCCGATTAAAATTGTATTTTGGAGAACATATTTCCGTTTTTCATTCCAAATACTCTCTAAATGAACGTGTGGAAGTTTGGAAAAATTTACTGCACAAAAAGAAAAATACACAAATTATTTTAGGCGCTCGTTCTTCTATATTCTTACCTTATCACAACATCGGATTAATTATAGTTGATGAAGAGCACGAGCAATCATACAAACAACAAGATCCTGCACCTCGCTTTCATGCAAGAGACTCTGCTGTGGTATTGGCAAAATTGCACAAAGCCAAAGTACTTTTAGGAAGTGCTACACCTTCTATTGAAAGCTTTTACAATGCTAAAAAAGGCAAATACGGATTAGTGGAATTGAATAGACGTTTTGGGAATGTTTTAATGCCTGAAATTGAATTGATTAACCTAAAAGAAAAATACCGTAAAAAACAAATGAAAGGGCATTTTTCTGACAGATTACTTGAAATAATTCAAGAAACTTTAGAGCAAAAAGAACAGGTTATTTTATTTCAAAACCGTAGAGGATTTGCTCCTATTGTTACCTGTAATACTTGTGGAGTTTCTCCAGAATGTCCTAATTGTGATGTGAGTTTAACCTATCATAAATTTAGATCGGAATTGCGTTGTCATTATTGTGGATACGCTCGTTCTATGCCTAAAATTTGTGGTGCTTGTGGCGGAACATCACTTAGCACTAAAGGCTATGGAACTGAACAGATTGAGCTGGAAATTCAGCAATTATTTCCAGAGGCAAAGGTTGGTAGAATGGATTTAGATACTACTCGTGGAAAATATGGATATCACAAAATTATTTCGGCTTTTCAAGCACAAGAAATTGATATTTTGGTTGGTACTCAAATGCTTTCTAAAGGTTTAGATTTTGCAAATGTTGCCTTAGTTGGTATTCTCAATGCCGATAATATGCTAAATTTTCCAGATTTTAGAGCACACGAACGCAGTTTTCAGTTGATGGTTCAAGTATCTGGACGAGCAGGAAGAGTAAAAAAACAAGGTAAAGTTGCTATACAAACCTACAATCCGTTTCATCAAATATTGCAACAAGTAAGCACCAATAATTATGGGGAAATGTTTAAGGAACAGGTAGAAGAACGCTATCAATATAAATATCCTCCTTATTTACGAACGGTAAAAGTAACTTTAAAACACAAAGATTATAATAAGATAAATAAAGCAAGTGATTGGTTGGCAACCTCGTTTAGAAATCAATTTCATGAGTATGTATTAGGTCCAACTACACCTTCGGTTGCAAGAGTTAGAAACCAATATATTCGGCATATTCTTATAAAAATACCTCCAAATAGAAACCTTAAACAGGCAAAAGATTTATTAAAAAAAATTAAGGTTACTTTTCAATCTATTAGTGAATTTAGAGCAGTTCGTTTTAATTATGATGTGGATAATTATTGAGTTTATT
>CAZYKN010000241.1:0-3760 GCA_964648135.1 uncultured Flavobacteriaceae bacterium | reverse complement strand
TAAAACAAAAAAATATTTCAAATTTATTTAGCGCATTTTGAAATAGAATTGGTATTATATGTAAAAAAAATGTTATTTTTGTATAGCGTTATTCATTTTAAGGAACATCGCTTTTTAAACTAAAATTCATGCAAAATAATATTAAATATAAAGAGCAAACATTAAATCAAAAATGGATTAAAGCAGCTGTTCTTGGTACAGTTTGGGCTGCTTCGGAAATTGTTTTAGGGAGTTTTTTACACAATATTAAAATGCCCTTTAAAGGAAATATTTTAGTAGGAATAGCTATGATTTTATTAATTGCGGCTAGTTGTTTATGGAAAGAGAAGGGTGTTATTTGGCGTGCTGGTTTAATTGCTGCCTTACTTAAAAGCTTATCACCAAGTGCAGTTATCTTTACACCAATGATAGCAATTTTTACGGAGGGATTATTATTAGAATTGGCTGTTCGTATTTTTCATAAAAAAAATATCGGTTACTTTATAGGTGCTGCTTTAGCCATGTCGTGGAATTTATTCCAAAAAATATTAATGATGATTTTTTTCTATGGAATGAATTTGGTCAAGGTTTATGAAAAGATTGTTTCCTCCATTCAGCATAAATTACATACAAATTTTGAAGTGTTTTGGTTGCCTATAGTCATTATGCTTATTATTTATATTTTGTTAGGGCTTTTAGTAGCGTATTACGGAATTAAAATAGGCAAGCAATTAATAAATAAAAATTATCATCCTGCGTTTATAGAAACACCCATAAATAATTTTGAATTTATTAAAAAGAAAGATGTTTCTTTTAATTATTCTATTTTTTGGCTAGTTGCCAATTTAATCCTTCCAATTACCATTATGATAAGCAAAGCATATATTTCTTTTTATCTATGGATTATATTAGTTGTGCTACTGATTGGTTTTTGGGCAATAAAATATAAAAGAGCTTTTAAACAAGTGGTAAAACCTAAATTTTGGATTACCTTTATTGTTATTACGATGCTTACATCTATATTGTTTGTGAATTTTCAAGACCATAATAATAGTGTTTATGAAGGTGTTAAAATTGGTGTTTCAATGAATTTACGAGCCATTCTCTTGATTGTGAGTTTAACTGTTTTAGGTACGGAATTGTACAATCCAAAAATTAGAAATTGGTTGCAAAAAGGAAAATTTAGAAATCTCAGCTTAGCCGTTGAACTATCGTTAGAAAGTTTACCAAACGTCATCGCAAGTATGCCTAGTTTTAAAACAATGTTAACATCTCCTAGCATCGTATTTTATCAATTAATTTGGCAAGCTAATGAGCGATTAAAAAATCATAATGATTAATTATTTTTATCTAAAAATTATTAGAATCTCAACTAAAAAACGTATTTTTTATTAATTTTAATCAATATACCCTATTTTTTTAAGGGTAAAGCTTGTTGAAATCATTTTTTTTAGTATTTTTACCCTCGTTTTTAATACTTAAAATAAAAAAATATGTCAACAATTCGTTTTTATGCTTTAAAACAAACTTTTAACCGCAAACCAGTAAAATTTAAAGAAAAAGGAAAACATTCTAAAAACTTCGGAAAAAATGTTTTTAATTATAACGCCATGCGTCAATTAATGACCAAAGAAGCGTTTAAATCCGTTCAAAGTGCCATAGAGCAGGGTACAAAAATTGACCGTAAAGTAGCTGATCAAGTTGCAAGTGCCATGAAATCTTGGGCTTTATCAAAAGGAGCAACACATTACACACATTGGTTTCAACCACTTACAGGAGCAACTGCCGAAAAGCATGATGCTTTTTTTGAACCTATTGAAAACGGAGCTGCCATAGAAAAATTTGGTGGTGGAGAATTGGTGCAACAAGAACCAGACGCTTCCTCTTTTCCAAATGGAGGAATTAGAAATACTTTTGAAGCTCGTGGTTATACTGCTTGGGATCCTACTTCTCCTGCTTTTGTTTATGGAACAACCTTATGTATTCCTACAATTTTTGTAGCTTATACTGGTGAAGCATTAGATTATAAAACACCTTTACTTCGTGCTTTACAGCAAGTAGATAAAGCAGCAACTGCAGTTTGTAAATATTTTGATAAAAACGTAAAGAAAACTATTTCTACCTTAGGAGTAGAGCAAGAATATTTTTTAATTGATGATGCTTTTGCAAAATCTAGACCAGATATTACCATGACAGGTAGAGCTTTGGTAGGTCATTCTCCAGCAAAAGGGCAACAATTAGATGATCATTATTTTGGTTCAATTCCAAATAGAGCCATGCAGTTTATGCGTGATTTAGAAACGGAAAGTATGTATTTGGGTATTCCTGTGAAAACTCGTCATAATGAAGTTGCTCCAAATCAGTTTGAATTGGCTCCAGTTTTTGAGGAAACCAATTTGGCAGTAGATCATAATTCTCTTTTAATGGATATTATGGAAAAAATTGCTACTCGTCATCATTTTAAAGTGCTGTTTCACGAAAAACCTTTTGCAGGAATTAATGGTTCTGGTAAACATAACAACTGGAGTTTATCAACCGATACAGGTATAAATTTATTAAGTCCTGGAAAAACACCAATGAGTAATTTACAATTTTTAACTTTCTTTATAAATACCATAAAAGCGGTAAATGATAATGAAGAATTGTTAAGAGCTTCTATTGCAAGTGCAAGTAATGATCATAGGTTAGGAGCAAACGAAGCGCCTCCAGCTATTATTTCAATATTTATTGGAGAACAATTAACCAATGTGCTACAAGAACTGAAAGGCGTAACTAAAGGTAAATTATCTCCTCAAGAAAAAACGGATTTAAAACTCAATGTAGTTGGTAAAATTCCTGATGTAATGTTAGATAATACCGATAGAAACAGAACTTCACCTTTTGCTTTTACAGGAAATAAATTTGAGTTTAGAGCTGTTGGTTCTACGGCAAATTGTGCCAATCCGATGACAGTTTTAAATACTATTGTAGCCAAACAATTAAAAGATTTTAAAATTGAAGTGGATGCTTTAATTAAAGATAAAAATCTAAAGAAAGATGAAGCTATTTTTAATGTATTGAGAGAGTATATTAAAAAATCTGAACGAATTCTTTTTGAAGGAAATGGTTATGGAAGCGAATGGGAAAAAGAAGCAAAAAAACGAGGATTGAGTAATAATAAATCAACACCAGCTGCTTTAAAAGCAAAAATCTCTAAAAAATCGATTGCTCTTTTTGAAGAAATGGAAGTAATGAGTAAAGTAGAAAGCGAAGCTCGTTATGAAATTGAAATGGAAGAATATATGATGCGTATTCAAATTGAAGGCAGAGTTTTAGGAGATTTAGCACGTAATCATATTGTGCCAACAGCTATAAAATATCAATCTGCTTTAATTAAAAATGCACAAGGTTTAAAAGATATTTTTGGTAAAGAGTATAAAGATATTGCTAAAGAGCAGTTACTATTGATAAAAGATATTTCAGACCATATTACAGCAATAAAATCAAAAACAAAACAAATGATTGAGGCTCGTAAAAAAGCCAATAAAATAACAGATTTTGAAAAACAAGCAAAGGCTTATTGCGATAAAGTAAAACCTTATTTTGATGAAATACGTTATCACTGTGATAAACTAGAAATTATGGTTGATGATGAGCTTTGGCCATTGTCTAAATACAGAGAAATGTTGTTTACAAGATAATAAATTAGGATTAACTCACATCGAGTCTCAAAGTCTCGGTGTAAGTTTTTAGTGAGGGTTTCACTTTAAGTGAAGCCCTCTCTTTTCATTTTCAGCGTCGG
>CAZYKN010000240.1:0-3875 GCA_964648135.1 uncultured Flavobacteriaceae bacterium | reverse complement strand
ATTTGATTACCATCAATATTGAGAAATTAATGGCTGAATAGATACCTTTTACAAGAGTTTTATTTTCCGATTTGCAATCTTCGTGTTAATGTATTGTTTTTAATGTCCAAATAATCGCTTTTTCTTTAGTTGCTCTAAAAATAGTATTGTGTTTTTCTTTAGGTTCATAAGAATATGTCCATTTTAAATTTTCTGGAGCATTCTTTTTTAAAATTTTTGCAAGTTTGTTTGTGTATTGTGAAATAGAATATTTATGTTTTTCTAAACTTGAACCAGCAAACCAAAGCTTTATTTCTTTATTTGGAAATGTTGCTAAACTGTTTTTTGCATTTCTTACCAAATAATGATTATTCCACCATATTGAAGGATCCATTGCTATATAATAATCAAATAAATCAGGTTGCTTCATAAACGTTTCCATTACAAAAAGACCTGCCAAAGATTCTCCAATAATTCCTTTTTTATTTGAAGTTCTATATGTATCGTTTATTTTGGGTATTAATTCCTCACTAATAAAAGCACGAAAGTTTTTTGCTCCATCAGTTAATGGACAATACTGTTCGTCTTCTTTTGTTTCTGAAAAACCTGTTAAATCTCTTCCTCTTTGTGTGTTTTCAATTCCAACAAGTATAAAAGGCGGAATACTTTGTGCTTTGATAAGTTTTGAAAGTGTATTTGCAATATGTGGAAAATCCTCTTTTATTCCACCATCAGGCATATAAAGAACAGGATAAGATTCTGTTCCTTTTTCATAAGAAGGAGGCAACCAAACATTAATAACTCTAGTTTCTCCAACATGTTTAGATTTAATTTTGAATGTTCTATGTTTTGGAATAGGGTCATTATACGTTTTTTGTTTGTTACAAGCTAATAAATGAATACTTACTAAAAAAAGTGCTATTAAATGTTTCATGTTTTGGATTTTTATTAATTATTAAACTGTTTGGTTCTACTGTAATTATTGTAGATTATATAATTTGACTTTTAGACTTAAAGACTTTTAGACGTTAGACAATTCTTATTTAAATGTAATTAATATCCATCAAATTATCTAGTGTCTAGTTCTCTAGTGTCTAATATCTTTAATTTTATTATTTTATAAATCTTCATCTTTCCACTAAACCCGTAATAGAATCAACTGTTTCAATTTTATAAATGGCTGTTTTTTTGTGGCAATTACATAAAAATCAGTCAATAAAAGAAGCCTTGTGCTTTATTATAATTACAAATAATTTATTGTGAGTTTTTGTGTTTTAAGATTTATAAACACTTTTTAATTAGATAATCATTAAAAGACTTATATTTGTTTCCTAAAAATTAAGCTAACAGATATGAAGATAATTATTCCCATGGCTGGAATTGGTTCCAGACTTAGACCACACACCTTAACTATACCTAAACCTTTAACCAAAATTGCAGGAAAACCAATTGTTCAGCGTTTGGTAGAAGATATTGCAGGATTGTTAAATGAAACTATTGAAGAAGTGTGTTTTATTATTGGTCCAACTTTCCCAAAAGATACGAGAGAGCGTTTACAAAACATCGCAAAAAGTTTAAATACTAAAGGAATTGTAGTTGTACAAGAACAAGCTTTAGGTACTGCTCATGCTATTTATCAAGCTAAAGAAAGTTTAAACGGTCCTTGTGTAGTTGCTTTTGCAGACACTTTGTTTAAAGCAGATTTCACTTTAAATCCTGATGCAGATGGTGCTGTTTGGGTAAAAAAAGTTGATGATCCAAGTGCTTATGGCGTTATCAAAACACAAAATGGTTTTATTACTGATTTTGTTGAAAAACCAACTGAATTTGTATCAGATTTAGCCATTATTGGTATCTATTACTTTAAAAAAGGAGAAGATTTACGTACAGAAATTGAATATTTACTCGATAATAACATTAAAGATAAAGGCGAATTTCAATTAACCAATGCCTTAGAAAATTTAAAACAAAAAGGAAATAAATTTGTTCCTGGTGAAGTAGCAGATTGGATGGATTGTGGAAATAAAGCCATTACCATTAAAACCAATAGTAGCGTTTTGCAATATGCACAAAAAGACGGAATAAATCTAGTTGATAAAACCGTTGTTTTAGAAAATTCTAAAATTATTGAACCTTGTTATATAGGCAAAAATGTAGTGTTAAAAAACAGCATCATTGGTCCAAATGTATCACTTGGCACGAATAGTGTAGTAACAAATTCAGAAATTAATAATTCATTAATACAAGAAGAAGTTGAAATTAATAACGCCAAATTAGCAAACTCTATGATTGGTAATAAAGTAAAATATAATGGTGATTTTACTTCGGTTAGTATTGGTGATTATAGTGTTTTAGAGTAGTCGATGCAAAAAAGAAGTTTTTATTTTTTATTTATTTTAATGATGAGTTGGTACGCCAATTCACAAACAAATTACAATGAACTTATTTTAAAAGAAGCTCAGTTATATGCAAAAGCCATAAAAAAGCATCAATTTAAAGAAGTTGTAGCACATATTTATCCAAATTTGGTTAAAGAATTAGGAGGAAAAGACAGTATGTACGTAAAAACATCCAATAAAATGATTGCTTTAAAAAAAGAAGGTTTACGTTATAAAAACATTGAATTTGGCAAGCTTTCTAAAATAATTAAAGCTAAAGCGGATTTATGGTATGCTACACTTCCTCAAAAAATGACACAAATAAACAGTCAAGGTAAAATTGTAACCGATACTTTTTTGTTTGTAATCTCAACAAATCAAGGGAAACAGTGGTTTTTTATGGATGAAGAACAATTCCATAAGCATAAAAAAACATTGTTTAAAAAGATGAAAATGGAATTAGAGTTGCCTGAAAGAAATCAGCGTTTTATAAAAAACAAAGGATTTACATCATTTAATAAACCCAATTAAAATGGCTAAAAAATTATTTTTTTTATTGTTTGTAATGACTTCATTTTATGTGAATTCACAGGAGTTTACATTAAAAAAATCTCCCGAAGAAAAACAAAGAGAGAAAGAGTTAAAAGAAGAAAAACAATATTTGGCATTTCAAGACCACTTTTTTGAAGCCATCAAGTTTAAGGCTAAAGAAGACTACAATAAAGCCATTCAAGAATTAGAAGCATGTAAACAGATTTATCCAAATGATAAAGGCTTAAATTTTGAGTTTGCAAAAAATTACTATCAGTTAAAAGACTATGAAAATGCTATTTTCTTTGATCAGAAAATTTTAGAAAACGAACCCAAAAATCTTTATGTGTTAGAACATCTTAAAAAAATATATAAAACCCAACGTAATTTTGATGAAGCGATTGCTATTCAGCAAAAAATTATCGCTATAAAACCAAGTACAAAACAAGATTTAATCATGTTGTACATTGCAAATCGTGATAGAGAAAAAGCAAAAGAAATCTATCTATCTTTAGATAAAACACAAATTAACAATAACAATTATATTAAAAGAATACTCTTTGCTTCAAGCAAAATAAAACCAAAAACAACTAAACCAAAACAAACGGTTTCTACAACAAGTTCTAGCAACAATATTAAAGAATTACAAGATAGTTTTAAGACAAATAAAAATTACAAAACCTTAAAAACCTTGCTTAAAGCGGAAGAAAAACAACTTCAATATAACAATTTACTAACTGATTCAAAAAAAGGATTAACCCTTTTTCCAGCTCAACCTTTTCTATATTTAATGCAAGGTAAAGCAGAGAGCAAACTTTTACACTATCAAAATGCCATTGATGTTCTAAAAGCAGGATTAGATTTTATAATTGATGATAATTTATTAGAAATAAAGTTTTATCAATTAATAAGCAATGCGTATTTAGGGTTAGGCAACACCAAAGAAGCAACTCTTTATCAAGAAAAAATAAAGAAACTTCAAAGATA
>CAZYKN010000239.1:0-3890 GCA_964648135.1 uncultured Flavobacteriaceae bacterium | reverse complement strand
GTTTTTGCATTGGCAATTACTTTTACTTGACCTTCTAGGTCCATACTTGCTCTAGCTCTACCTAAAGCTCGCATTGGAAAAGAACCTACTTTATAATCTACTCCAGCTTTTTTTAATTCTTGTTCTGTTTTTCCAACAGCAGCTACTTCTGGCCAAGTATAAACAACACCAGGAATTAAGTTATAATCAATATGTGGTTTTTGACCTGCAATAATTTCGGCAACACATTCGCCTTCTTCACTTGCTTTATGTGCCAACATTGCACCTTCAACTACATCGCCAATTGCGTATATATTTTTTACATTAGTTTGCAATTGTTCGTTAGTTGCTATTTGACCTCTTTCGGTTAATTTTATGCCTACATTTTCTAAGCCTAATCCATCTGTAAAAGGTCGTCTTCCAACAGAAACCAAGCAATAATCACCTTTAAATTCAACAGTTTCTCCTTTTTTGTTTTCTGCAGTAACCACCACTTCTTTAGCACTTCCTTTTACAGAAGTTACTTTATGCGAAGTGTAAAACTTTACTTTTTGCTTTTTTAATGATTTTTGTAATTCTTTTGCCAGCATAGTATCCATTGTAGGAATAATAGTTGGCATATACTCAATTACCGAAACTTCTGCGCCTAATCGTTTGTAAACCGAACCTAGTTCTAGTCCAATAACACCACCACCAATGACAACTAAATGTTTAGGAATTTCCTTTAAACTCAAAGCTTCCGTTGAAGTAATTACTCGTTTTTTATCCAATTTAATAAAAGGTAAAGTGGATGGTTTTGAACCTGTAGCTATGATGGTATGCTTAGATTCGATAGTTTCTGTTTCGCCATCCGCTTTAGCGATATTTATATGTGTAGCATCTTTAAAACTCCCTACACCAGTAAAAACATCAATTTTATTTTTTTTCATTAAAAATGAAATTCCGTCACAGGTTTGTGAAACAACTTCGTTTTTACGGTTAATCATTTGTTTAAAATCAACCGACAATTTACCTGTTTTAATACCGTGTTTTTCAAAGTGATTTACGGCATCGTGATAATGATGCGAAGAATCTAACAAAGCTTTTGAAGGAATACATCCTACATTTAGACAAGTGCCACCAAGCGTGTTGTATTTTTCAACAATGGCAGTTTTTAAACCTAATTGTGCGCAACGAATTGCAGCAACATATCCTCCAGGACCAGATCCTATAACGGTAACATCGTAACTCATAATTTTATTTTTAATTAGTAGGTACAAAATTACATTTTTTATTTAGAATGAGTTGGCGTTTTTTATAGTTTTAGAGTAGCACAAAGAACACGGATTTTATAGATTATGATGATATTCATAGTTTTTTCATCATTATAAATAAAACCTATCTCTCTCTGTATAAAATTACAGAAGTCAATATAAACTTAATATAATTGATTATTTATACTTTTATAAGCCTTGTAATTTATTGTATATCTTCTAAAGTTTTTAAAGCTTCAATTACATGAATTTCTGCATTAAAATCTGAATGAAATATTTTACGAATCACACCCTCTTTATCAACTACAAAAGTTACACGTTCTGGCAATTTTGTTTTTTCAAAATTTGAAACTCTAAACATTTTTTGCACGTCATTGTTTCTATCAAACAGAATAGGATATTTAATACCAAGTTTTATAACAAAACGTCTATGTTCTATTATTGAAGCAGGATTAATTCCAACAACCACAGCGTTAAGTTTTTTAATATCTTCTAATTTTTCATTAAAGGCAATTATTTCTCTAGTGCAAGTAGGTGAGCCATCTTCAATATAAAAAAAGATAACGAGTGCTTTTTTACCTTTATAATCTAAAGTTTCAAAATACTCACTATATTGATCCATCAATTCAAAATTAGGCATTTTACTGCCTACTTTTATTTTTTGAGCATAACTACTAAAAGTTAAAAGCAGCCATAAAATAAAAATAAAGAAGTTGTTAGTGTTTTTCATTTTTAGTTATATTATTTAAGCTTATTAAAGCTTGATTTACATGATATTGCACATCTTTTTTGTTATAAAATACATCAATTATTATTCCGTTTTTATCTATAACAAAAGTATATCTTTTGGGTTTTTTAGCTTTAAGATAAGGTACACCAAAAAGTTCTTGTACTTCATTATTTCTGTCAAATAACAAGAAAAAGGGCAACTCATTATTTATTACAAACCTTTTATGGTTTACAATTGATTCTGAATTTATACCTACAACAACAGCATTATATTTTTTAAAACTCTCCATACTATTTTTTACAATTATAAATTGCTTTGTACATAATTTAGATTCATCTTCAGGATAAAAAAAGATAACCAATGGTTGTTTTCCTATATGGTCAAGAGAGTTAAAAGTACGTGCATATTGATTGTACAATTCAAACTCAGGTATTCTATCTCCAATTTTAAGTTTGGTTTGTTGGCAATACCCATTCCATAAAAATAGAATAGATATTAAACAAATATAGTTCTTAATTATTTTCATTTTGAGAATTCCTCTTTTTATTTCCCGTCGTAAGTTACAAAATTTCTTTGAGTTTCATACAAAGTAATTTGTAAATCTAGTTTTTTGTTAATCTGTTTTCTTAATTTATTCCAAATAACTACCGCAATATTTTCTGCAGTAGGGTTTAATCCGTTTTTAAATTCTTCTACTTGTTCGTTTAAATTTTTATGATCAAAGTAGTCTTCAATTTCTTCTCTAATCAATTTTTTAAGGATTTTCATATCCATTACAAAACCTGTTTTTTTATCAATTTCTCCAGTAACTGCAACAATTAAATCGTAATTATGTCCATGAAAATTAGGGTTGGCACATTTGCCAAATATTTCAGCATTTCTATCATCGCTCCATGTAGCATTGTACAATCTATGTGCTGCGTTAAAGTGTGCTTTTCTATGTACAGTTACTATTGGCATTATTTTTTAATTAGCATTATAATTTACTCAAATATTCATTAAAGATAATTTTAAACCAAACGGTATATTTGTCTGGATTATTTATAATATCATTTTTTATGCCAGAAATAGACATCCAACAATAATCGGATACTTCTTCTGGGTTTATTTTAGGATTTTCATTATAATATCCTACCAAAACATGGTCTAATTCATGTTCTGTTAATCCATTATCAAATGGAGCTTTGTAAATAAACGAAAATTTTTCTTCTAATTCGCATATAAATCCCATTTCTTCAAAAACTCTTCTTTTTCCAGCTTCAATACTTGTTTCCCCATTTCGCTGATGTGAACAGCACGTATTAGTCCATTGATTTGGTGAATGATATTTGTGAGCAGCACGTTTCTGCAAGAGTAATTCATCCTTTACATTAAATACAAAAACCGAAAATGCTCTATGCAACAAAGCTTTTTTATGAGCTTCTAACTTTGGCATCAGCCCAATTTGCTCATCTTTTTCGTTTACTAAAATAACTTGTTCTTCTTCCAAAATTTTAAATTTTTAATGTTGAATTTTGAATGATTCTATAGCTAATCGATAACTATCTAGTCCAAACCCTAAAATTACACCTTTACAATGAGGCGCAATATATGAATTATGCCTATAACTTTCTCTATTTGTTACATTAGAAATATGTACTTCAATAACTGGAGTGGAAATAGCTTTAACGGAATCTGCAATTCCTACGGAAGTATGTGTGTAAGCAGCTGCATTTAAGATAATTCCATCATAATTAAATCCAATTTCTTGCAGTTTATCAATCAATTCTCCTTCAATATTGCTTTGAAAATAGTCAATTTGTATATCTGAGTAATCTTTTTTTATTATTTCTAAATATTTATTGAAAGACAAATCTCCGTAGATTGTTGTTTCCCGTTTTCCGAGAAGATTTAAGTTTGGACCGTTAATAATACAAATTTTCATGTGT
>CAZYKN010000238.1:0-3900 GCA_964648135.1 uncultured Flavobacteriaceae bacterium | reverse complement strand
TCTAGTTTAAAAAAAATTAACGGTCCTTCTAATCTTAGAAAGTTTAAATTGAGAGATATTAAAATTCAAGATTTAATTCCAGAAGGAACTTTTGTAAAAAAAGGCGATTATGTTGGACGATTAGATCCATCAGGTGTAAACGAACAAATTATTGATGCACAACTCAATTTAGAAAATGCCGAATCTAAATATACACAACAAAAATTAGATACTACACTTTCTCTAAAACAAGAGCGAACCAATATTGCAGATATGCTATTTAGCATTGCCGAAAATAAATTAGAATTGAAGCAATCTATTTACGAACCACCTGCAACTATTAAAAAACTAGAGAACTCCGTAGAAAAATTAGAACGTAATATTCGTGAAAAAAGAGAGAATTATGCTATAAAAAAACGTCAGGCAAAAGCTAAAATGGTTGAAGTTGGCACGGAAGTATCTAAAATTAAAAAAAAATTAGAAGCCTTAATAAAATTAAGAGAAAGCTTTGTGATACATTCCGAATCTGAAGGAATGCTCACCTATGTAAAAAGTTGGAACGGTTCTAAGAAAAAAGTTGGCTCATCAATTAGTCCTTGGGATCCTGCAATTGCCAGTTTGCCAGATTTATCTAAAATGGAATCAAAAACATACGCTAATGAAGTAGATATACGGCAAATTAAAAAAGGTTTGCCTGTAACGGTTGGCTTTGACGCTTTTCCTGATGTTGAACTAGCTGGTGTTGTTGAAGATGTTGCGAATGTTGGTGAACAAAAAAGAGGTTCCGACATTAAAGTTTTTCAAGTTTTAGTAAAACTCAACGAAGTAAATGATAATATAAAACCTGGAATGACCACTTCAAATAGAATTTTAACTAAAAAAATAGATTCTGTTTTAATGATTCCGTTAGAAGCTGTTTTTTCTAAAGACAGTATTAGTTTTGCTTATGTTAAAAAAGGCTACAGCATCCATAAAAAACAAATAGTACTAGGCGAATCAAACAACAATGTAGTGATTGTTAAAAAAGGGTTAACCGAAAATGAAAAACTCTATTTGAATGAACCAGAAGGTTTAGAAGAGAAAAGTATCGAACTCTTAAAAAAATAAAATGATAGACAAGATACTGTTAGAAAAATTAAAATCAAATTTTACCGAATCTTTTCGTGTAATTAAAAGTAATAAAGTCCGTACTTTTTTAACCGCTTTGGGAATTATTTTTGGCGTTGCTGCGGTAATTACTATGCTTGCCATTGGAAAAGGTGCGCAAAAAGAAATCCTTTCACAACTAGAATTGGTTGGTGTAAACAATATTGTCATTACACCAATACCTGATAAAAAAGAAGAGAATTCAAGTGAAGATGATTCTAAACAAACGGAAACCAAACGATTTTCTAAAGGCTTAGATTTATTAGATGTAAAAAGTGTGAAAGATATGATACCTTCTGTAAAAATGACCAGTCCAGAAGTTATTTTAGAAACCTATGTTATTAAAAAAGGAAGACAGAACGCTGTTAAATTAATTGGTGTAGATGCGTCTTATTTTAAAATATCTAATATTGTAATTGAAAAAGGAAGTAACTTTTCAGAGAAACAAAATAATAATGCGTTACCTGTATGTATCATCGGTAAAAAAATAGAGAAAAAACTCTTTACTGGCGAATCTGCTATTGGAAAATATATTAAGGTAAAAGATGTTTGGCTACAAGTTACTGGTGTTTTAAAAGAGAAGAAAATTTCGGCTAAAGCGCAGGAAAATTTAGGAATTAGGGATTTGAATAAGGATATTTATATTCCAATTCAGACCTTTTTAGTACGCTATAGAGATCGTAAAGTAATTATCGACAAAGCCCAAGAAACAGGTGATGGTGTCATCTTTTTTAGTAGTGGAGGAAATTCTGGCCCTAAAAAACGTAAATCTCGTGGTAATTATCATCAAATTGATAAATTAACGGTACAAGTAATGGAATCTAATCAGCTACAAGCTACATCAGAAATCATTAGTAAAATGCTTAAAAGAAAACACAATGGTGTGCTTGATTTTGAGATTACCATACCAATTCATTTATTACAGCAACAACAAAAAACAAAGCAAATTTTTAACATTGTATTGAGCATTATTGCAGGAATTTCTTTACTTATTGGAGGCATTGGAATTATGAATATTATGCTAGCATCGGTTTTAGAACGAACTAAAGAAATTGGAATTATAAGAGCTATTGGAGCAACTAAACAAGATGTGATTTTACAATTTTTAACCGAATCGGTTTTAATTAGTCTTGGTGGAGGAATTGTAGGTGTATTTTTAGGAATTGCTTCATCGTATATACTAGAAATGATGACAGGTATTGAGACGATTTTATCGTTAAATTCCATTTTATTATCGTTTGTAGTGGCAACTTCTATTGGATTAATTTTTGGAATTGTACCAGCTAAATCCGCTGCAAATAAAAGTCCGATTGAAGCCATTAGAACGGAATAATTAGAGAGAAATCACTTTATTGAAAAATGTAAGATATGCAACTAATAGTAATTAAAACCACCAAAAACTGCTACTATGTTAAATAAGAATGAACCTATGAAGAATATCCTATTTTTAATTTTGATAAGTATATCGATGATAAGTTTTGCTCAATCGAGTACTATTTCGCTTGAAAAAGCGATTAAATTAGCGCAAGAAAAATCAACCGATTACAAGGTTGCAGAAAACAGAAACCGTGCAAGCTATTGGCGTTTTAAAAATTACAAAGCCAATTTTTTACCACAAGTTAAATTAAATGCTACTTTGCCTTCGTACTCAAATTCAACTAGACGAATTACCAATGATAGCGGTCAGGATATTTTTGTAAACCAAAATCAATCTCGTGTAGATGCCAATCTTTCAATTTCTCAAAATATTCCTTATACAGGAGGAAATTTATCTATCAATTCTAGTTTAGAACGTATTGATATTTATGGTAACAATCCTTCTACAGGATATTCTGTAGTCCCTTTTTCTATCAATTATTTTCAAAATTCCTTATTTTACAACGCTTTTAAATGGAATAAAAAAATTGAGCCTTTACTCTTGGAAGAATCGAAAAGAGATTTTGTAGAATCTATGGAGCAAATTGCTTTAACCACTTCAAGACAGTATTTTAGATTGTTAAAAGTACAAAAGCAATTAAAAATATCAGAAAAAAACGCTACCACACAAGATACTTTATTTAGAATAGCAAAAGCGAGATTCAAAATGGGTAAAATTGCTGAAAATGATTTATTACAAATGGAATTAAGTTTATTAAATTCAAGAAATAACGTCATTTCTAATCAGGTTGCTTTAAAAAGTGCCACACAGAAAATATCAAGATATTTAGGATTAGATTCAGAAAATATTGAATTGGAAATACCCAAAGATTTATTCCTTTTTGATGTGGATATTAATAAAGCCATTGAAGAAGCAAAAGCCAATAGAAAATCAGTTATTGAATTCAGACGAAAACGATTACAAGCTGAGCAAGAATTAGCCAGAGTAAAAGGCGATAACCGTTTAGAATTAAACGTAAGAGCAAATTTTGGTGTATCGCAACAAGGACCCGTTTTTGATGAATTATTCAATCAGTTTAATCAGCAACAAAATGTAACTTTAACGGTTGGTATTCCTCTTTTTGATTGGGGAGTTTCTAAGTCTAAGCGCAAAATGGCACAAGCCAATCTCAATTTACTAAATGCAAATGTTGATGAAGAGGAACAAGCTTTTGAACAAGAAATCTACTTACACGTTTTAAATTGGAAAAATGAAAAAGCCTTTTTAAACACTGCAAAAAAAGCACAAGAAATTGCACTTAAACGTTATGATATTACTAGAAAACGCTACGTTTTAGGTAAAATTACCATAACCGATTTAAACTTAGCACAACAAGAAAAAGACAGAGCCATTGTAAG
>CAZYKN010000237.1:0-3909 GCA_964648135.1 uncultured Flavobacteriaceae bacterium | reverse complement strand
CTAGTCCAGGACCACACGATTCCTCTTATTTATTTGATGAATTTATTGAATTAATTAAAAAGAATAATTAATACTGTTTTTTTTAAAATGCTAACTATTTCGTTTTAGTAAATTCATTAAAATTATCTTTCATTAATTATTAAAGAAAAGAGGATTGTCGTATTTTTGTAGAAGAAATTTAATTAATAATATATTCTTATTTAAGAATACTAAATATATAAATTATGAGTGTAATAATAAATGTTCACGCAAGACAAATTTTTGATTCAAGAGGAAATCCAACAGTAGAAGTTGATGTCATTACCGAAAACGGTATTTTAGGTAGAGCAGCAGTACCATCTGGTGCTTCAACAGGAGAACATGAAGCAGTTGAATTACGTGATGGAGGTCATGATTATATGGGCAAAGCAGTGTTGAAAGCAGTATCTAATGTCAATGATATTATTGCAGAAGAATTAATTGGTTTTTCTGTTTTTGAACAAAATGCCATAGATCAATTAATGATTGACCTTGACGGAACTCCCAATAAAGCAAAATTTGGAGCAAATGCCATTCTTGGTGTTTCTTTAGCAGTTGCAAAAGCTGCAGCAAACGAAATGAATATGCCTTTATATCGATATATTGGAGGTGTTTCCGCAAATACTTTACCAGTTCCAATGATGAATATTGTAAATGGTGGTTCGCATTCTGATGCACCAATTGCCTTTCAAGAATTTATGATTATGCCTGTTGGAGCTAAAAATTTCACACAAGCCATTAAAATGGGTTCTGAAGTTTTTCATAACTTAAAAAAATTATTGCACAATAGAGGTTTGAGCACAGCTGTTGGTGACGAAGGTGGATTTGCTCCAAATTTTAACGGAACAGAAGATGCTATTGAAACAGTAATTAAAGCCATTGAGAAAGCAGGTTATAAAGCAGGAAAAGATATTCTGTTAGCATTAGATTGCGCTGCATCTGAATTTTATGTAGATGGAAAATATGATTATTCTAAATTTGAAGGTGAAAATGGAGCAGTAAGAACTTCTGAAGAGCAAGTTGCCTATCTAGCAACATTGAGTAAAAAGTATCCAATAATTTCTATTGAAGATGGTATGGATGAAAATGATTGGAATGGTTGGAAAATTTTAAACAAAAAAATTGGAGATAAAATTCAAATTGTTGGTGATGATATTTTTGTAACTAATGTGGAATTATTGCAAAGAGGTATCAATGAAAAATCTGCCAATTCAATTTTAATTAAATTAAATCAAATTGGTACATTAACTGAAACGATTGCTGCCGTAAATATGGCAAAAAACGCAGGTTATACAAGTGTGATTTCTCATCGTTCTGGTGAAACTGAAGATACTACCATTGCAGATTTGGCAGTTGCTTTAAATACAGGTCAGATTAAAACAGGCTCAGCCTCTAGAACAGATCGTATAGCTAAGTACAATCAGTTGTTGAGAATTGAAGAAGAATTAGGAGATGTTGCTTATTTTCCTCAAATGAAAGCATTTAATTTATAAAGATATTATCCTTGTATATTTAATTTATATCGACTATACCAATTTTGATTTCACTTTGGTATTTACTTTTTAAACCTGCCAATCTTTTTATTCTTTTGAATATTCATAGTTGGTAGGTTTTTTTTATGAAAAAACTTTTCAATTTAAGTTATTCAATTTAATAAATATTTATGTAACTTTGGTTGCTTAAAAAGGAATAATGATAATTGTCATTATTTTAAGTTTTTGTTGTAATTAATTTTACGAAAAAGATTTTTTAATAATATAAAATATAGAAATTATGTCTAAAATAGGAGTATTTGAACTTCAGGGAGAACGTTATGAGTTTCCTGTAGAAATTGGAACGGAAAAAGAAGTAGCCATTGATATTAAAAAGTTAAGAGGTGCTACTGGTGGTGTAATTACTTTGGATCCTGGTTTTAAAAATACAGGGTCTTGTAGAAGTGAAATTACCTTTTTAAATGGAGAAGAAGGGGTTTTAAGATATAGAGGCTATGATATTGAGGAATTGGCAAACAACGCTAGTTTTTTAGAGGTTACTTATTTAATCATTTTTGGTGAATTGCCAACAGCTTCAGAGTTAGAAAATTTTGAAAAAGAGGTGAATGATAAATCATTTGTAAATGAAGAAATGAAAAAAATCATTGATGGTTTTCCAAGATCGGCACATCCAATGGGAATATTATCTTCTATGACAAGTGCTTTAACTGCATTTTATCCAACACCTTTAGATGTGAATTCTAAAGATGCTGTTTATAAAGCTGTGGTAAGATTGTTAGGAAAATTTCCTGTATTAGGAGCTTGGGCAATGCGTAAAAGAAACGGTTGGCCTTTAGGATATACAGATTCTAAACTGAATTATATAGAAAATTTATTAAAATTACTATTTGAAAAACCTTCAGAAAAATTTGTACCTAATTCAAAAGTGGTTAAGGCTTTAAATAAATTATTAATTCTTCATATTGATCATGAACAAAACTGTTCTACATCAACCGTTCGTTTAATTGGTTCTTCTCACGCTGGACTACATGCTTCAATTGCAGGTGGAGTTTCTGCACTTTGGGGTCCATTGCACGGTGGAGCAAATCAAGCAGTTCTTGAAATGTTGCAAGATATTCAAAATGATGGAGGAGACGTTAATAAATATCTAGCTAAGGCAAAAGATAAAAATGATCCGTTTAGATTAATGGGATTTGGTCATAGAGTATATAAAAACTTTGATCCAAGAGCTCGAATTATTAAATCATCTGCAGATGAAGTGTTAGCAGAATTAGGAGTAGATGATCCATTGTTAGATATTGCAATGAAATTAGAAAAAGCAGCCTTAAATGATGAGTATTTTAAAGCTAGAAAATTATATCCAAATGTTGATTTCTATTCAGGAATTATTTACAGAGCCATGGGAATTCCTGTAGAAATGTTTACGGTAATGTTTGCTATTGGACGATTACCAGGTTGGATTGCTCAATGGAAAGAAATGCGTGTAAACAATGAACCTATTGGAAGACCACGTCAATTATACATTGGAGAAAATTTAAGAGAATTCAAATCGATAGATAAAAGATAGTAAATATTATATTGATTAATGATGTCGTTTAGCAAAGTTCTTGTAACTTTGTCTAAACGACATTTTTTTTAAACCTATGAATACAATTAGAATAATAAAAAACCGATCTGATGTTGGAGCTGGAACAAGAGGCTCTGATATGGGAGTTGATGCCATTGAAATTGCTGCAATTAATCAAAAAAACGAATATTTTAACAATTATAAATTTGAAGATGTTCTTACTGAAAATGAATCGGTTTATAGCAAAGAAACAAATTCTTTTGCCAAACGTATTGGCAGTGTTCTAAAACAATGTATGCGTGTATCGAATCACGTTAAAGTTAATTTACAAGAAAAGCGCTTTCCTATTGTTTTGTCAGGTGATCATTCCTCTGCGTTAGGAACAATAAGCGGAATTAAAGCAGCTTATCCAAAACAACGCGTTGGTGTGGTTTGGATTGATGCTCATGCAGATATACATTCACCTTACAGTTCGCCTTCTGGAAATATTCATGGCATGCCATTGGCTGCAGCTATTGCTGATGATAATTTAGATTACGAAATTAATGATGTGTCTAGAGGTACAGCAGAACTTTGGGAACGTATGAAAAATATTGCTATTCCTGGACAAAAATTGTTACCAGAAGATTTAGTTTATTTTGGTGTTCGTGATACCGAGAAACCAGAAGATGCTCAAATTGATAAATTTAAAATTAAAAATTATAAAGTAGCAGAAGTTCGTTATAGAGGTTTAGAAGTTTGTGTGAATGAAGCATTAGAACGTTTAGCTGCTTGCGATGTGATTTATATTTCTTTTGATGTAGATAGCATGGATTGCGATTTAATTTCTTA
>CAZYKN010000236.1:0-3928 GCA_964648135.1 uncultured Flavobacteriaceae bacterium | reverse complement strand
AAACAAAACCATTAAACAAACACTATATTTGTCAACTAAAATAATAAGATTATGATACAACTAACTAAAGTGAAATCGGTTAAAAACAACCAAAATGTAGTGTTTTTAGCAGAAAAATTATCAGATATTAAAGGCTTAAGCAAAGAGCAAGAAGCTACCTTTAAAAAATCCTTTAAAAAAGATAAAGTTCAATACACCAAAACAAATGTTTATACTTACGTAGTAAATACAAGTAAACAATCTGCACAAGATTTAAGAATTGAAGCCTTTAATATTCATCAAAATATTAAATCGTTTGAGAATTTAACTGTTGTTGGAAATAATAAAAAAGACGTTTTAGCATTTTTAGACGGATTATTACTATCAAATTATCAATTTTTAAAATACTTTTCAGATAAAAAAGAAAAGCAAAACAAACTAAAAAAAGTTCAAGTACTTGCCGATGTTACAAAAGCGGAATTAGAAGAATTAGAAAACTTAACTAAAGCTGTTTTTTGGGCAAGAGATATGGTAAATGAACCTGTTTCTTACCTTGATGCTATTCGTTTAGCAGAAGAAATTCAAGAAAAATCTGAAGAATCCAACAACTACAATGTAGAGATTTTTGAACAAACTAAAATAGAAAGTTTAAAAATGGGTGGCTTATTAGCGGTAAATCAAGGTTCTGAAACTCCAGCAACTTTCACAGTAATTGAATACAAGCCAAAAAACGCAAAAAACAAAAAACCTATTGTATTGGTAGGAAAAGGAATTGTTTATGATACTGGAGGTTTGAGTTTAAAACCAACAGCACATTCCATGGATTTAATGAAATCAGATATGGGAGGAGCTGCTTGTATGGCAGGAGCAATTCACGCTGTAGCTTTAAATAAACTTCCTGTTCATATTATTGGTTTAATTCCTGCAACTGACAATCGTCCTGGCAAAAATGCTTACGCTCCAGGCGATGTAGTAACCATGTTTGACGGTACAACCATTGAAGTTTTAAATACAGATGCCGAAGGTCGAATGGTTTTAGCAGATGCTATTGCCTATGCCAATAAATTCAATCCAGAAGTTATTATTGATGCAGCAACACTTACAGGAGCAGCAGTAAGGGCATTAGGAACAAAAACTTCCATTGTTATGGGAAATGCAAAAGACTCGTATTTCAAAGCCTTAGAAAAAGCAGGAGAAGATATGCACGATAGAGTGGTTAGATTACCATTTTGGGATGAATGGAAAGAAGAATTAAAATCAGATATTGCAGATATGAAAAACTTAGGAGGACCAAGTGCAGGAATGATTACTGCTGGTAAATTCTTAGAACATTTTGCAAAAGAACCTTATATTCATATTGATATTGCAGGACCAGCTTTCTTAGAAGCTCCAGAAAATTATAAAGGTAAAGGAGGAACTGGAACAGGTGTTAGATTATTATATCAATTTTTTAAAAATAGATAAATTATTGTTTATTTTATAAAACCCTGCCAGCGTTAGCAATCACAAGGATATTAACGCTGGCAGGGTTTAATAAATTGTTTTATTATTTCATGCGATGGGAATATTATTTTTACAAAATAAATTCCTTTAGATAAATTACTTACATCAATAATTTTACTAGATGATGAAATAATTTCTCTTCCATTAACATCAAACAATGTTACTGTATTTATTTGCTGATTTGTATAAATATGCAATTTATCTTTTACAGGATTTGGAAAAATCTTTACCAATGATAATTCAACATTATGTATTCCAGCAGAAGAGTTATTATGGATAACACCAACAGCATCTAAATCAAATCCTCCAGAACTAAAAGCCGTTGGATATGGATCGTTTATTAAATTATTTTCGCTGTCGTAAGTAGCGAAATTAGGATTAATAGTACCAACGACATCAATCAGTTTTATATAATTGATATTGTTTAAATTGACTGTTGTTCCTTGTATAAGATTGTTTAAATCCTCTAAATCAAATGGTGTTCCGTAATTGGCAATGTATTTTCCTGCTAAGTTATGGATGTTTCTAGCATTAAGATACCCAAAACTATCCGTTTGTGTATTGGTTTGCACTTCAGAAAAAGCAGGAAAACGAACATATTCTATTCCGTCTGTACTCACTTCAACAAAAGCCAATTCCAAAAACGCTAATTCTGAACCTTCTTCTAATAAAAAGCCATTTTCAAAAATAGCAAAATCTGCTCCTTGATCGTTTGTTATAGACTGACTAAAAGTAAGAATTGCTTCACCAGCATCACCCAAACTTACAATGTTATTGTTTGCCTGTCCGTTTGCATTTGTTGTCTCTCCATAATTAACTACGCCATTATTTGGAAGAGCAATATCTAAATAACCTCTATTAATTATCACACCATTTGCCCAATCTACAAACAAAGCATCGTCTTTATGAATGGCTGTTGTGCCATCAATTCCAACTTGTGGGGCAAAGGTTTGCGCATGAATTATTGCGGTACAACCGATAAAAAACAGTGCTAATTTTACTTTCAAAGTCCTATTTTCTAATAATTTTTTTGATAGCTACTTTATTATTCAGTTGAATTTTAGCAAAATAAATTCCTTTACTAAAAGTACTTAAATCAATTTGTTCTGTTTGATTACAATTGGTATTGGAATAGATTTTCTTTCCATTCATATCATTAATTGTAAGCGAAGCATTTTGAATATTTTGAATATTTATACTGTTATTTGCTGGATTTGGATATACCGAAATTAATTCAGCAAAAGCATTATCATTAACAGAAGCAGCAGGTCCAAACCCAATATCATCCATTGCAAAATAATATGGTGTCATGTTATCTGATGATGAAAATTGAAATTTTAATCCTACAACTTCTCCTAAACTACTTAAATCTACAAAAGTCCAATCATCAATAATGTAAGTATTTCCGTTGGTGAAATCAGCCAAATAGAAATCAATTGAATTTCCTAAAGTATCATCAGAGCCATCGGTTAAAGTTCCGTTATTATTCAAAACAGCAGTAATGGTTAATTTTAAATAATCACCTGTTGTGTAATCATGCATTGATCCATCAGAACCATCCATATATTTATAAGCCCAAACACTATTGGTAATATACATACTTGTAACACCTAAACCGTCAAAAGACATAGTATCACCAGCATAAGAGTAAACAAAACAATAATTTGAAGAACCATTTACACCTCCACCATTTGGAGAATAAGCTGAATAATTAGTATAATCAGCAGTAGTTAAATCCGTTTGATTGGAATAAGCAAAACCGCTCCAGTAGTCATAACTACCAGTATCAGTATATTTTACGTAAAAATTAGCAGCTTCTTCTTCATAAGTTATAATTTCTTCATTTCCACTACCAGAATATTCCGTAGATCCATTAAAATAACCTGTTGCAGGTACGGTTAAAGATTCAAAATCGATAGTTTGCGCATTGGTAAAAGTTGCAATAAATAATATTGCGAAAAGTAATTTTGTTTTCATTTTTTAAAATTAATAAAGTTATTATTAACCCAAAAAAACAGCAATAGGTAAAAGTAGCGTGTATAGATATACAGACAACCTTTGCTTTCTTCCCGAAGCTTTGGATGTTTTTAGAAAAGGCAGGTATTCTGACTTACTCCTTACTTTAAGCGCCTTCCCATCAATAAAACTGACAGTGGCAAAAGATTACTCAAAGCTTTGAAGAACACAGCAGCGGGAACTGTTGCCGATTTTAACGGCATTCCCTTTTAAACGATTTTATTCGTACCTTATTCTATTACAAAGTTAACTAAATAAAGATAAAACAGATGGTTTTATTTAAAAAAATTAAAAAACCCTACCAGCGTTAGCAATTATACAAATAACCCTGCCAGCGTTAGCAATCACAAGGATATTAACGCTGGCAGGGTTTAGAATGATTAATATCTATAATGTTCTGGCTTGTAAGGTCCTTCAACAGTAACACCAA
>CAZYKN010000235.1:1487-3930 GCA_964648135.1 uncultured Flavobacteriaceae bacterium | reverse complement strand
TCAAATCAAGCAAAATGAAAAAGTACACCTTTGTATTCTTAATTTTTATTCCGTTTTTAGTCTATTCACAAAAAGAAACTATAAAAAAAGAATTGATTGCCAAAAGAATTCAAAAAGCACCCAAAATTGATGGTTTATTAGATGATGAAGTTTGGAAAACAGCAGCTATTGCAAAAGATTTTGTAATGCTTCGTCCAGATGCTGGAAAGCAAGAACCTCAAAATTTAAAAACAGAAGTTAAGATTGTATATGATAATGAGGCAATTTATGTAGGAGCTTATATGTATGATGATCATCCAGAAAACATTTTAAGAGAATTTAAAACTAGAGATAATTTTGGAAATGCAGATTTTTTTGCTGTAACACTAAATCCTACAAATGATGGTATCAATCAATTTGAATTTTTCTTAACCAGTGCTGGTAATCAAAATGACGCTGTTGTGAGTACAAATGGCGAAGATTTTAGTTGGAATGCTATTTGGGAAAGTGGCGTTAAGATTGTTGATGATGGTTGGATAGCAGAATTTAAAATACCTTATGCTGCACTTCGGTTTAGTAATGACAAAGAACAAATTTGGGGAATTAATTTTCATAGAAAACTAAAAAAAGCCAATGAACAATATGTTTGGAATCCTGTAGATGTAACTACTGGAAGTGTTGCTCAATACGATGGAATTCTTAAAGGTATTTCAAATATTAAACCACCGTTGCGTTTAAGTTTTTATCCGTTTATCTCTGGAATGGTAACCAACTATCAACAAAATACAGCTTTTGATTGGACAGGTGGATTAGATTTAAAATATGGTATTAACGAAAGTTTTACTTTAGACGCTACTTTAATTCCAGATTTTGGACAAGTTGCTTTTGATGATGTTACCTTAAATTTAGGTCCTTTTGAGCAAATTTATTCAGAAAAAAGAGCTTTTTTTACAGAAGGAACAGATTTGTTTTCTAAAGGAAACCTGTTTAATTCACGTAGAATTGGTGCTTCACCTATTAACAAATACACTATTTATGAAGATTTGAATGATAATGAAACTATTGTTGATAATCCAGATAAAGTAAAAGTACTCAATATTATTAAAGTATCAGGAAGAACAAAAAAAGGATTAGGTATTGGTGTTCTTAATGCAATAACCGATAAAACGGAAGCTTTAATTGAAGACGAATCAACACATCAAACAAGAAAAGTTACTACTGCACCTTTGGCAAATTATAATGTTTTTGTTTTAGACCAACAATTCAATAAAAATTCGGCTGTTTCATTAGTCAATACCAACGTGCTTAGAAACGGAAACACACGTGATGCTAATGTAACTTCATTACTTTACGATATCAATAAAAAAGACAATAGTTATGGTGTTTCTGGTGGATTTTCATTTTCTAATATCCTTAAAAGGGAAAGCACCATAACTGGAAAACAAACCAATATTCATTTAGGAAAATTATCAGGTAAAAACCGTTTTGGCATTGGCGCAAGAATAATGGATGATAAATACAATAAAAACGATTTAGGTTATCAGCGAAGAAATAATTATATGAGTTTTAGCGCAAATTATTCTTATAGACAATTTAAACCCAAAGGAAAATTTAATAATTATTCTTTTTATTCTTATGCAAGTATAGGTTATCTATTTAAAATAGACACATCTTCTCCTTTTTACGAACATAAAAAAAATAAATATACTGGAAATAATTTAAGCGTAGGTTTTTGGGGAACTACTAAAAAGCAATGGAATGTAAGTGCTAATTTTAATTCGGGTTTTGGAACAGATTACGATTATTATGAACCTCGTGTTTCTGGCAGATTTTATGCTTCAAGTCCGTCATTCAATTCCAATTTTAATTTATCTTCAGATTATTCAAAAAAATTCTCTTTTCATTCTTATTTGTATGCTGGTTTTGCGCATAAAGAAAAAAATAAATGGATTGGAGGAGGAGTAACACCTCGCTACAGGTTCAACGATAATTTTTCTATAAGTTACAGTGTAGATTATGATATTGATAATGATGAATTAGGTTTTGCAGATTTTGATGATGATAATAACAGTATTTTTGGAAATAGAGATGCAAATACTTTAGAAAATGCCATTTCAGGGAAGTATAATTTCTCTACTAAAGCTTCCTTAGGTTTGTCTGTACGTCATTTTTGGACGCAAATTAATTATGATAATCAGTATTATGTCTTAAAAACCGATGGAACATTAGCAAATAGCACCTATTTAGAAGATAATAATACCAACTTTAATACATGGAATTTCGATTTAAAATTTAATTGGGAATTTGCTCCTGGAAGTCAGTTTGTTGTTTTATACCGAAACAATATTTATAAAGAAGATGAACTCTCAAAAATAAAATTTGGAGAAAATTTCAACAATTTATTTAAAGAAGATTTATATCAGAATGTATCTGTAAAATTGATATACTATTTAGATTATAATAA
>CAZYKN010000235.1:0-1387 GCA_964648135.1 uncultured Flavobacteriaceae bacterium | reverse complement strand
ACTACCAATAAATAACCAACTTAACCAAACTTGAATCAAGAACTAGAAAATAAATTTGTAAAAGAGTTAAAAGATAATCAGGGAATAATTCATAAAATATGCAGAGCCTATACCAATGGCGAGGCGCAACATAAAGACTTGTTCCAAGAAATATCAATTCAGCTTTTTAAAGCCTATCCAAAATTTAGAGGCGAATCAAAATTTAGTACTTGGATGTATCGAGTTGCTATAAATACAGCAATTTCGTTATATAGAAAAAAGAAACGTCAAGTAAAAACGTCAGAAATATTTGATAATTTTAAAGAATTAGAATATAAAGGTTACGATGATACAAAAGACAAACAAGTGGAATTATTATACCAAGCAATTGGTTCGTTAAACGATATTGATAAAGCCTTGGTTTTAATGTATCTAGAAGATAAACCTTATACAGAAATATCACAAGTTTTAGGTATTTCCGAAGTAAATGCAAGAGTAAAAATGAATAGAGCAAAGATCAAATTAAAAAACATATTAAATCCTTAATCAATGATGGCAGCAGACAATTTAAAGGAAATATGGAAAAGTCAAGATATGAGTAAAATCCAATTCTCAGAATCGGATATTTATAGTATGATACATAAAAAATCAGCTTCTATTGTAAAATGGATTTTTTACATTAGTATTATAGAATTTATGGTGATGCTGATTGTACCTATTTTTATGAAAGACACCTCTTCTCAAATGGAAGAAATACATCTACTTAATATGTATCGTATTTCAAACTTATTATCTTATGGAATTGCAGTAATTTTTATTGTTCTTTTTTATAGAAATTACAAGAATATTTGTGTTCAAGATAGTGTTAAAAAATTAATGTCAGATATTTTAAAAACACGAAAAATTGTAAAATCGTATGTAGGTTTTCAATTGTTGCTTGGCGGAATTGTTTCGCTTATTTTAATATTAAAAACCAGTGGAGAAATTACACAAAATATCAACCAGAGTATGTTATGGGTTGTTGCTATTATTGGTGTATTGATTGTTTTAGTTTTGATGTGGTTGTTCTATATGTTAATTTACGGAATTTTACTAAACAAACTTAAAAACAATTATAAAGAATTGGTGAAGTCTGAAAAATCTTCGGGAAATAATTAACCACATAGACACATAAGAAAACATAGTGCAATCCGAGATAATTAACCACATAGACACATAGAAAACATAGTTTTTTTAACCGCAAAGCTCACAAAGAAACATAGAGTAATCTGTGAAAATTAATAATTCGTGAAAATTTGTGTAATTCGTGGCTAAAATCCTGCGTAAATCTGCGCAATCTGTGGGAAATAGTTAACACATAGAAAACATAGTTTTTTTAACCGCAAAGCTCACAAAGAAACATAGAGTA
>CAZYKN010000234.1:0-3940 GCA_964648135.1 uncultured Flavobacteriaceae bacterium | reverse complement strand
ACTAAACATCATTCAGTAATAGCCATTACCACAATGCTAATTTTTACATTAGAAGCCTTTAATAATTCATTTGCACACGCTTCTAAAGTTGCTCCTGTTGTTAAAATATCATCAATTAATAGAAGATGTTTGTTCTCAAAAATAGCTTTATCCGATAAGTAAAATATTTCATCCACATTTTTCCATCGTTCTAGCCTATTTTTTTTTGTTTGCGATGAATTGATAGATTTTCTAATCAAAATGTCTTCAACAAATGGAGTTTTTAAATGAAAAGACAACTGTTCTCCAAATTTTGTAACTTGATTATAACCACGTTTTTTCAATTTATTTTTATGTAAAGGAACAGGCACAATGGCATCAATAGTATTAAAATTATGGGTATTAATAAGTTCTTTACCAATCCAATTTCCTAAAAATACACCAATTTCTTCATGACCTTTGTATTTTAATTGGTGGATTAAATGCTGTGTAATTCCTTTTTTATGGTATGAAAGCAATGCAAAGGCATTTTCTATTTTAACTCTACCGTAAAAAACTTCATCAACAATCATTTTGTTAATATCAAAACTGTTTATTAACGGTAAATCATATAAGCATTCTGTGCAAAGAATGTGTTCGTTTGCAGTTAAGACACCTTCGCAACTCAAACAAATATTTGGATAAAAAATGTTCTTAATTTCATTAAAAAATTGCATATTTGCTCTTGTTAAAGTTTAAAAGAATAAATATACAACATTATAATTTGAATACTCGATTAGCTTTTATTAAAGAATCTTTTAAAAACATTAAAACTACTGGTACAATTATGCCAAGTTCTCGGTTTTTAATTAAAAAAATGTTGAGAGATATTGATTTTGATTCTGTGCAACTCATTGTTGAATATGGTGCTGGAAACGGAATTATCACCAAACAAATTCTGAATAAAATGAATGTGAATACTACATTGATTTGTTTTGAAATTAATGATGAATTTTACAAGCACCTACAACAGATTAATGATCAAAGACTTATTGTTTTAAAACAGTCTGCAGCAGCTATTTCTAGTATTTTAAAAGCTTATAATTTATCTTCTGTTGATTATTTTATTTCAAGTTTGCCTTTAGCTATTATGCCTTTAGATTTATCGAAAAATATTTTAAACCAATCAAAATTAGTATTAAAAAATGGAGGTTTATTTGTTCAATATCAATATTCTACAAATTTTTTAAAAAATTTTAAGCAAATATTTGGTAAGAATAAGGTACATTTGAATTTTGAAATATTAAATTTGCCACCTGCATTTATATACAAGTGCACAAAATAAATAATTTTATACCCAATTTATCATGTCAGAAAATATTAAAAAAGCCGTTATCATATTTTTAATCTTAGCCATTTGTGGTGTAGGATACTACAGTTATACCAATAATAAAAAACATGTAGCTATTGAAGAAAACATGAAAGTTGAAAAGGATAAATTATTGAAAGATTTATCTGATTTAGAAACTGTGTATGATGATGCAATATCTAAAAACACCAGTTTGTCAACTGAATTACAAAAACAAAAAGAAAGTATTCAAAATTTTAAAGATTCTTTAAAAGCTATTAAAAGAACTAATTGGAAACTGATTAAATTTTATAAAAATAAAATTAAAAATTTGAATGTCGTTTCTAATCGTTTGGTTTATTTGAATGATTCTTTAGTAAAAAGTAATCAGTTATTAAATCAAGAAAACCAGGATTTAGCTGTTCAAAAGGACAGTTTGACTTCTAATTTAAAAGAACAGACTAATTACAGTAACACTTTAGCTAATCAGAATTTAGAATTGGCAAAAAAAGTGGCTGCTGGAAAAGTAGTAAAGTCTTCAAATTTTAATGTAGTTGCATATAAAGAAAGAAGTCACGGTAAATATAAAGAAACAGATAGAGCAAGAAGAGTTGATATTTTTAAAACCAGTTTTGTTTTAAATGAAAATCCAATTGCCGATGAAAAAGACATCGTTGCTTATGTTGTTATTACTAAGCCTAATGGTGAAATTCTTGTAAATAAAGGTGTTTTTAGTTCTACAACTAGTGAACGTCTTCACTATTCAGAAACTAGTACAATACCTTATAAAAAAGCAGCCATTACAAGTGATATCTTTATAAAATTTGGAGATATTAAATTAGAAAAAGGGAAATATATTATTGATTTTTATGTAAATAACGAAAAAGTAGGTACAGTAGAAAAAGAACTAAGATAGTTTTTAAAAAAATGAATGCAAAAGATAAAAAAAAGGCTCTCGAAAATAAACTTCGAGAAATTGAAAAAAAGAAAAAGAAAAAAGCAATACAAGTTGATAAGATAAATTCTGTTCAACCTAAAGAAGAATTGGTTAATTTAAAAGAAGAGCTTAAACAATTAAAATCTAAGAAAAAAACTGACCAAAAGAAGCGTTCTAAGAATAAATTATCAAATAATACAGAAGTAAATGCTAAAGTAAAAGCGAAAAAAACTCTTGCTGATATAAATGAAACTGTAAAAAATGATGTAAAAAAAGTTTCTAAACCTCAAAAATCATCAAATAATAAAAAAGAAGATTTTAAGCAAGTAGTTCAAAAAAAAATTAATGAAAATATTTCTTTAAAAACGGTTGAAATTAATAAAAAAGACACTGATAATAACTCTTTAGAAAAAATAAAAAATCAATCAGCTTTAACTCAAAAAAAGGATAATACGTTCATAGAAAAGAAAGAGATAAGAAAAAAAGTGGTTATCCAAAAAAACGATGTTAGCCATACTACCAAAGTAGTTATTTATTTTTCCATAGCTTTTGCAATTGTAATACTTGCCTATTTAGTAAAATTAAACATAGATTTAAAGAAAAAGCAAGAGAAAATAAAACTTCAAGAAAAAGAAAAAATAGATTATTCTAAAAAAGATGCTGTTTTTAAAGAAGTTGAAGAAGATGAAGAACCTATGGAACTTCAAAAAATTAAATAGTTTGGAGTAATATACGTGTTTGTTTAACCACAATAGAAGACACATAGAAAGCATAGTTGTTTGTGAAAATATGTGTAAATTTTACTACCAAGTAATTCCTTCTAATTGTATTTTAATCACTTAGTATTCATGTATTTATAATGTTTAACTCACTCTATATTGTATTGATTTAATGGCTCTCTGCTTTAAAATTAGTTTATAATCTTTATCTCATAGTTGGCTACTAGAAATCAAAGTAATATTTGAGAATTTGGTAGCTTTTTTTAGTTAAAGTAATCCAAAATAATTTGAGGTGCTTTTGTAGGTCTATTTTTTTTCATATCTATAAAAACTAACGAAGTAAATCCAGTAGTAATTAATTCGTTTTGTTCATTAAAAATTTCAAAATGAAATTCTATTCGTACACTTGGCTTTTTCTTTACTGTTGTCTTTATGGTCAATAAATCATCGTATTTACCAGGTTTATGAAAGTTTACCTCTAACTTTAATACAGGCAACATAATTCCTTGTTCTTCAAGTTCTTTATAGGAAATTCCAAGAGACCTTAAACACTCAACACGTGCTACTTCAAAATATTGTGCATAATTTCCATAATATACATAAGCCATTTGGTCGGTTTCGCTATAACGCACTCTTATTTGTGTTTCTGTTGTGATTGGTTTCATTTTGAATGTTGAATTATGAATGTTAAATTGTGAGTGTGGGTTTTTAAAACTCATAAATAGTTAAACCACTTCTTAGTTTAGGTAGTATATAGGTTGATTTAGGAGGCATTGTAAAGCCATTATCAGCTATTTGTTTTAGTTGGTTTACGGTAATAGGAAATAATCCAAAGGCGATTTGATATTCTCCCTTTTGCACTTTGTCTCTCAAATACTCAGCACCTTTATTGTATGCAACATAGGTTATTTTTTTATCTGTTCTAAGGTTTGTTATATTTAAGATTTTTTTTAAAATATATTTAGATAAAATATGAGT
>CAZYKN010000233.1:0-3948 GCA_964648135.1 uncultured Flavobacteriaceae bacterium | reverse complement strand
AATAGACAAATCACTTCCTAAAATTGCGTTAAATTATTTTTTTGCGAGTGCTTTTTCTTCTTTTAATTTGTTTTTAACGATGACTTTAGCTATGATAATTCCAATTTCATACAAAATCATCATTGGTATGGTAACAATTATCTGACTTAATACATCTGGAGGTGTTATTACAGCTGCCAATATGAGTACTAGCACAAAGGCATATTTTCTGTATTTCTTTAAAAATTCTGGAGTTACCAATCCCATTTTAGCTAAAAAATAGATAATGATTGGCATTTCAAAAACTAAACCGCTTGACAATACTGCTGTTTTAATAATGGCAATGTATGAAGCAATCTTAAAATTTCGTTCAATGTCATCGCTTACAGAATAATTTCCTAAAAAATTAATAGATAAAGGTGCTATAATATAAAAGCCAAAAAGAATTCCTAAAAAAAATAAAAAGGAAGAAATCAATATAAAAACAGAGGCATATTTACGCTCATTATCGTATAAAGCAGGTTTTATAAACTTCCATATTTCATATAAAATATAAGGAAAAGCAAGAATAAATCCAAAGGTTAATGCCAACCAAATATGTGCCGAAAATTGTTCAGACATTTTTAAACTCTGAATGGTAAAATCTAAATGCTCAATACACAATCCGTTAGAACCAAAGGATTTAGATAAATTACATAAAAATTTATAAGTTGCAAAATTTGGGTCTTTAAACACAATGATAAAGTGATTAAAAATATATTTAATATTCAAAAAAGCAACAATAGCAAATACAAAAACTGCTCCTGCAGAACGTATGAGCAACCATCTTAATTCTTCTAGATGATCTAAAAAAGACATTTCTTTTTGTGTAGTTGTCATTATTTGGATTTAGAGTGCAAAAATAGTATAATTATATCTAAATAATCAAAATAAAAGGTTCTACTGCAAATATAATGGGTAATTTATATTTATGCTTAAAAATATAACAATTAGTATAATATCTTATTTGTTCATTTTTTTCATTGATAAAAAAACGAACCAAAAAAGCTTGTACTCAACTTGGTTGGGTATCTGCTTACGAAAGCTAATCTAAATTTATCATTCAGCATCTAAATTTTCTGAACTCGTTCCGTTGTAATACTTATTCTAATAATCATAAATCTATCAACGGAACTCAAACAGCAGAAAATTTTAAGACGCTATCATTTCAAATTTTACGATTACCTTTCGAATGCCGTCTAAAAATCATATTTTAATTACAATCATGATTTGATCTTATTGTTCCTCTAAACTTGCAGTAGAACAAAATAAAAAAGATTTCACTTCGTTTTACTAAAGCAAAATAATTGTAATCAAAATCTAGCTGTCTAAAGAAATTATGAAAACAAAATACATCATCCTTACGTTACTTCTAATCATTCTCGCTGTTCTGATTAACACAAATAAGAAATCAGATTTAGTAATAAAAGCCTTAAAAACACCGTTTATTCAAAACAATTACATCAATAAAAAAGGGCTTACAGTTTCAACTAGAGTTTTAATTCCTAATGGATATAAAAGAACCCAATATTCAAAAAATAGCTTTCAAGAATATTTAAGAAATTACAAATTAAAACCAGCTGGAAGTAAGGTAATTAATTACGATGGTTCTGAATATTTTTACCAATCTGGTCATGTTGGTGTTTTAGAAATGCCTGTTCCAAAAAACGGATTGCAACAATGTGCAGATGCTTTAATTCGCCTTAGAGCGGAATATCTTTGGGATAACCATCAACAAGATAAAATTGGTTTTAAATTTACAAGTGGTCATTATGTATCATGGAAAAAATATGCAAGTGGAATACGCCCAAAAATTAACGGAAACAAAGTAACATTTAGTAACAAAGCTAAAGCTGATTATAGTAAACCCAATTTTTATAAATATTTAACACTCATCAACATGTATGCAGGAACACTTTCTCTTTACACCGAATTACCAAAAGTGAAAGATAACAAAATACAACTTGGCGATTTATTAGTAAACCCTGGAACTCCAGGTCATATTGTAATTATTATGGATGAAATCGTAAACGAAAAGGGAGAAAAACTCTTTCTACTCGCTCAAGGCAATACACCTTCACAAACCATGCACTTACTAAAAAATAGTATGGATACCAATACGAGTCCGTGGATAAAACTTAAAAACAATCAAGTAATTGATATACCTGCTTATCGCTTTGAGAATAGTAAATTTATTCGGTTTAAATAGTTTTCTGCCTAACTTAAATACACTATTCTTTATATTTCAATTACTTACTACATAGGCTTCCAAATTAGTTAATCCTTCTGAAATGGTTTTCATAAACAACAATTCTGCACCACCAACCACTGTAAAAGCAGCTTTCTGAATTAAGTTTAAATCGCCTTTAATTCCCCAAGTTACTTGAGTACCTTCTTTAACTTCCTTAAATTTCCAATATACATCTGATGCACCACTATTGTAAAAGGTCATTTTTTGCAAAATACGCTTATTTTTATCCAAAGAAATGGTTTTCATGTTTCCACCAGCATCTTTATCACTTTTCCAAGTGTAACCAGCATCAACACCCACAGTTTTCTCCTTTAAAGTAACTACAAGAGTAGTGTCTTGTTTCATCCAAGGCGTCCAATCTTTCCAAGTTTTATAGTCGTTTACTGTTTTAAAAACGGAAGAAATTGGTGCTTTAATCAACTTTGTTTGTTGTACATCAAAATGATTGGGTTTTGTACTAATATAAGCAAAGAATATCGCTAAAATTAATGCGAGACCAAGAAGTAATTTAAAGACAAATTTCATTTAAAATGGATTTTAATTTAGTAATATCAACAAAACTCAAAGGTAGTTTAATTTTAGGTTTTATTGGATGTGTTCTTTGATATTATTACAAACGCTATTCCTCAGGCATTTCGTCCCATATTTCAATATCATCAATCCATTGAAATTTTGGATTTGCATCTCCATAAACTGTGTTTAGTATAATAAAATCAATAGGTTTTGAATTTTTTGTGGTTGCTCCAGTATGATCTGCAACAATTTGATTGTTAATTTTCCAAAGCGTTCTTCCGTTAGAATGATCACTCCATTTCCAGTAAAACTCAGTTAAAAACCATTCATTTTCAGGAATTGGTATGGTGTAATTATCAATTGCCCAAATTTCAGTCAGCGGATTTTCATCTCCTTGAATATGCCAATATGGATTTCCATCTACATCAGTATAAATAAAGGCAATTAACCGATAACCTGTTCCTATTTCGTTACCTAAATCATAGTCTTTTGTTTTGTATTCAAAAATAGCACGCCATTTATTTGATTGATGTAAACTTTCGCTATCCAGTTTCATCCAAAATTTCACATATAAATCCTTTTTCCCTTCAGTTATGTTTAAAATTTCATAAGGACATTGTGTATCATCTGCATATTCGTAATTTTCTTTTTGAAATAGTGCTGTTGTAGGATTTCCATCATGTCCAATTACATTTTGTAATTCAGAAAAAACAGCTTGATGATTGTCATCACCAATATAATGCAATCCACTATCTGACGAGCCTAAAACATTTATTGGCCAACTAAAATCAGTTTCATTATCAATTCCTTTTATATAGCTAAAATCTAAGTTGTCAGGATCTATTGATGTATCAATAAAAACGTTATTTTCAAAACCTGATTTGAATAATAATTTAGGCTCTTTAGCGGTTTTATTAGACGAATCTTGTGAACAAGAAATATGACTTAATAAGATGATAATGATTATTATGATGTTGTTTTTCATTATTATTTTTGGTTCTACTACAAATTTAATGGGTAATTTATACTGATACTTAAAAATCTAACAATTAGCATCTTATTTTATTTGTTCATTTTTTTCATTGATAAAAAAACGAACCAAAAAAGCTTGTACTCAATTTGGTTGAGTATCTACTTACGAAAGCTAATCTAAATTTATCATTCAG
>CAZYKN010000232.1:2400-3950 GCA_964648135.1 uncultured Flavobacteriaceae bacterium | reverse complement strand
GCTTTTTTAATATTCAAGTCAAATTCTTGAAACAATTCTAAAAGGCTAGTTATAGAACCAATAAGATCTTTAGTTTCTAATAATATACCAAAGAACAAGGTGGTATTTTTAGGACTTGTTTCTGTTTTATCTTTTCGAATACGTTTTACTTGCTTTTCAATAGCTTCACCAACATAGTTAAACAATTCATTTTTCTCTGCAATAATTTCACTTAAATTACTAAAATCTTTAGCATCAAAGGCTACTTCAATCTGATTTAGCATTTTTTCTAATTCAGTATCAATTTCTTTAAGCTCTACAATCTGACTTTTCTTTAAGTTTTTATGATTGTTATTTACGTGTTTATAACTAGATTTTGAGATATAACTAATAGATTGTGAAATATCTTGTAAAAAGCCAATAACCATAATGTAAAATCTACTTGCTTCAGCAGAAGTTTCATCTAAATTTTTAATGAAATAAAACACTTCATCTTTAAGTTGTTCCACTTCTGCATTTAATTTGCTTACGTGTTTATCTGTTTTCTTTAATTTGTTTAAATCGTGTGAAGCTAAATCTTTTGCTACACTAGTATATAGTTTATTTACACGTTTAACTACTTCAGAAATATGACTCGTACTTTCATCAATCACACCACTAATTGTAATTAATTCTCTTCTGTTTATTTTTCGTTCTTTTTTTGCTTCTTTTTGTTTTTGTGCATATTTTATATAGTTTCTTGTAATGAGAGTTGCTACAATAATTAAAAGTAAACCAACCGCTAAAATGCCTCCTAAATTAATTAAATACAAAGCAATTGCAGACACGGTAAAAGCAATAAAAGCAGTAGCAAACCAACCACCAATCACGTTTAAAACACCAGCAACTCTATAAACAGCACTTTCTCTTCCCCAAGCTCTATCTGCTAAAGAAGTACCCATTGCAACCATAAAAGTTACATAAGTAGTAGATAATGGCAATCCTTTAGATGTACCAATTGAAATTAAAATACCAGCAACCACTAAATTCACAGAAGCTCTTACGGTATCAAAAGCAGGCATTTCAAACTCTTTTGGTTTAGGCAAAGTAACAACAGGTCTTTCAAAACGAGTGTTTACCCAATCTTGTGTTGATTGTGGCATTACTTTTTCGTAAATACTATTTAAAAACATTGCAGATCGTACGGCTAATCTTGAAGCGATTGTAGGTTGAAATTTTTCTTGACCTTCGTCTTGTCTAGATAAATCTATACCTGTTTTTATTACGTCTTTTGCTTTTTTGGAGAACCAAATCGTTAAAACCATAATAGCACCAGCTACTAAAAGTAAAAAGTTGTTTGAAGGTACTTTCTTTGATAAAATTTCCATTGAAAAATCGGTTGCAGCAACTCCTGTACCATGCCAAGCTTCATAAGAATTCCAAGCAGCAATAGGCACACCAACAAAATTCACCAAATCATTTCCAGAAAATGCTAAGGCTAATGAAAAAGTACCAACACCAATAATAACGTGTAAAATATTTATTTTAGTAAATTTAGAAAGTAGGTAAGAAATGAAAGTCCACACTACAAA